>JBBRXK010000053.1:0-6735 GCA_038248465.1 Patescibacteria group bacterium
CTTTGGCCATATATTCTTTTGCCACCATACCAATCACTCAAATGCAATCGTTTTTCAAACTCATCCCTGTTCTCGCATTCCCCAAGATTGCCAATCAAAATAGTGAACAACTGAAAAAAACCTTGCCAGGCAAGATTTTTAAGTTTACTCTTATTATTGGGGCGATAGTGCTTGTCTATATAATATCAGCTCCGTTTTTATTTAAATTATTTTTTCCAAAATATATCGATTCAGTTATATATTCTCAACTTTTTTCTTTGACCATGTTGTTTTTCCCAACCAGAATGATTACTCAAGTTTTAGTTGCACAATCTCAAAAAAGGTCTTTATACCTCGTCCAGGTGGCTGGACCTTTCATAAGAATAATTTTAATGACCGCTCTTCTTCCATTTTTTGGAATCTTTGGTTTAATTTCTGCCAATTTATTCTACCATATAGTTATTACTATTTATATGTACACCTATTTTCTAAAGACTAAAGAATAAATCACCCTATAATATATCCAGGAAAAAAATAATTTAGCTAATAGCTAAAATATTATTTCTACAAGACAAACCTAAGAACATTTTTTAATTTAAGTTAATTTTGATAATAGAAAAAAATAATGATTACTGTCGCCATGGGGAGAGAAGCTCTGTTCTATTTTAAAATATTTTTTTATACTAGTAAATATTTTTTTCTTTGAGTAATTTTTAGCACCCATTTCCCAATAATGTTGACCGTTTATCTCGAAATTAATTTCTTTATAAAAATTATTTAGAGCAACTCTGACTTGCATCTTTTTATTTATCTTTCTCAAAAATAGATTTTTTAGAACAAAGGAGATTTCTAATACATTTCTGTTATATGGGATGGATATTAAAACATTTTTACTAGAAACTCTTTTTAGCTCCAATAGTGCTTTATCAAAATCAGAAAAAGGTAAGTGTTCAACCACCTCACAGGCAAATACAAAATCAAAAATATTGTCAGCAAAGGGCAATGCCCGGATATCTCCCAAGACATCAGACTTTAAATTTTTGTCAAAATCGCATGTAATTATGTCATAATTAGCGTTTCTTAAATAACTTGAAACAGTTCCATCGCCAACACCAATTTCAAGAATTTTTTTAGGTTTTTTTTCCAAAATGAGCTTTAACTGATTGAAATAATTAACAAAACGCTCCAGAGTAAAATATTTTCTTCCAAAATATATTTCTTTATCTACTTGAACTTTAAAATTATTCATAGCTTATTTCTTACGACTCAAAAAAATAATCTCATTTTCATCAATGGAATACTTTTTAATTTTCTGCTCACCAATTGATTCGGAAAATTGCAACGCCTCAACGACAAACCCCGCTGCATCAAGTCGCTCGACGATATCCATGGCATAAACGCGAACATGATCGCTTTGACCAAAGACCTTCTCTCTATCAGTTTCCGTTAAAACCTCCTCATCTTCAAGCGTTTTTGTTAATTGTAGAGCAATCGGCACCAAAATTATGGTCATGCCACCTGTTTTGCAGACCCTAAAAAGTTCTTTCATGGCAGTCACATCATCCATGATATGCTCTAGTACGTGACTACAAACAACTAAATCAAAATAATTATCAGAAAATTGCAAATTTAAAATATCCATCTTCTTGTCAGCTAAAGGGGACGCGAGATCTACACTGATGTGTTTAATGTTTTTTATTCCCTTAAAAACTCTTTGTAAATTTTTTTCTGGGGCTATATGAAGCACATTACATTTCTTTGTAAAATAATCTGTATTGTCTTTTAAATACAGATAAATCATTCTCTCTCTATCTGAAGAATTACATCGTGGGCATCTCACGTTGTCTCTTTTTCCGGCAGAAACTATTTTAAGTTGCTTTATTACTTCAAAATCAAATCCAGCTGAATAAAAAGTGTTAAAATGACCGCCACAAAATGGACACTTATATTTAAATCCAAAGAATTTAAAAAATAGATATGTTTTTGTTAAATACTTTTTTAATACTTGCATAAGAAACTTAACTATACTAATAAATAGATGATACAATTTCCTAAATTTTAAATCTAGAGAAAGAGATTTATAAAAATACTTCATGGCTTCTTGCACCTGGCCCCCATCACGGCAAAATAAACCCAACTGAAAATAATGAAATGCTAGTAGTTTTGGTCGTATTTGATATTCCAGTAAATGTTTTTCGATTATCATTTTTCGGCCATTAATTTTATTGTCGAATGAACTATTGATGTGCGTTCTTTCTCGCATATTCATTCTACACAAAGGCTTATTAACGCCAATGCCCTGGTATTTTTTTGTTATTCTAATTATCAAATCCGGCTCCTGATGGCTTGGAAACTTTTCATCAAAGCCACCCAATTCATCGAGCACTGATTTTTTTATTATCAAGGTACTCGTCATAAATCCAGCGTAGCGTCGCAAGGCCAGTTCGTGATAATCACCGACATCACCTGGAACATCGGTAACAAACTCTCCTGTATCAGTAATATTTCGAACCGCCGTAAAACAAAAACCAATATCGTCACTAGATTTTTCCAACTCCTTCATTTGGATCTCCAATTTTTCTTTTTCCCACTCATCGTCATCATCCAAAAAAGCAATAAATTCACCATGGGCTTTTTTGATGCCTGTGTTTCGAGCGGCCGCGCCACCGCGCTTGGTTCCACCGTCGATGTATTTGATTCTTCTGTCATTAATACTACGTACCTCCTGCACGACTTTATCATTACCATCATCCACAACAATCAATTCAAAGTCTTGGTATGTTTGGACCAACACCGACGTGATTGCCTTCTGCAAGAGTTCGCGTCTATTAAAGGTGGGGATTATTACTGAAACTTTTGGACTTATCACGGGCTTATTTCTTAAATATTAAAAACTGGCGTGGATCACTTTCGGTTTTTATTTCTTCCATTTTATAACCATAACTTTGTAATCGTTTAAGTCCCGAATCTGGATCGCCACCTAACGCTTTTATGAGTTCAAGGTGGTATTCCACGATAATAATTGGCGCTTTTTCATTTGAGAAGAGTTTATCTGCCCCAGCCAATGCAAAAATTTCACCACCCTCAATATCCATTTTAATAATATCTGGTGCCCCGTATTCTTCTACGTAGCTGTCAAGCGTATTTGTCTTGACCATCACATCGCTCTCGCTATTCCGCTGGTCACTATCCAGCACAATTCGTCCCACGCCAAAATTATTTTCTCGTGGAGCGCGAAAATTCATTTCACCAGCCTTGTCGGCGACCGCCTCTTCAACTATTTTAATTTTACTAGATAAATTATTGAGCTCAATATTTTCTTTGAGGCGTTTGGACATCGCTGGGAACGGCTCAAAAGCGATTACGTCTAGCCCTTTGTTGGCGGCCAAAATAGAAAACACTCCGATATTGGCTCCCACATCAAACATTCTCATGCCTGGCTGAATTATTTCCAAAAAACAATCAATCTGATCATTTTCGTAATCATTAAAATAATAAAATAGCTTACCAAAAGTTTCGCCCGTAAATATATTTAGCTTTATTCCTCGAAAATTAACCTGGGTTTCAAATTTTTTGCATTTGTCGGGCAAATGGGACAAAAGAAAAACGCCCAGCCTTTTATTTACTTTTTGGATTATAAATCGAGTTATCATTACCCCTGGTCTCATAATTTTTATAATTTAATTTTGAATTGCTTGGCCCATATTTGAAAAGAAAATATGGGCATAAAGCGTTTCATATCTTTTAAACTAAAGTTTTCTATTTTTTCTACGAACTCACTTCGGACAAAATCCAGATCAAAAAGTTCGGCGGTCTCGGGATAATAATCTTTTGACAAAACATTTTTTACAAATTCCCCGTACTCCGATTTCATCCACTCGGTCGTCGGCGCATACCAACCAGTCTTTTTTTTGTTTGTGATGTAGTCTGGTAATTTGTTTTTATAAGTTTGGCGTAATAAATTTTTAGTAATACCGCCTTTTAGCTTTATCTCCGAGGGTACGCTATTAACATAATTTATTAGCTTTTTGGCTACAAAAGGAAAGCGTCCTTCCATGCCATGCCACATAGTCAATTTGTCACTGCGAATAAAATCTTCATCCGCCAGCCAAAATAATCGGTCCAAGGCTCCTTGCGCATTTTCCATGTCGCTCACCTCGCCCATCGATGCCAAGGCGTCACTTCCTTGTAAAAAAGTTTTTAAATCTGGAAAATCAAATTTGTAAATTTGTTTTTGCAAACTTTTTTTAACCCTATTTATTCCATTAAAATAAATCCATCGATCTAGCGCCTTTTCCAAGTGAAAGTATTCACCCAAGTCCCCTCTACCATTTCTAAATCTATTTATATTATACCAAAGATTTACGAGGCTTTTGGGCCAGCGGACTAGGCGACGACTGATATTTTGTGACTCCAGATAGCGAGTATAACCCAGAAATGTTTCATCTCCACCGTTTCCAGACAATACTACCACAATATCACGGCAAGCCTCTTTTGCCAAGAGCCAGTAGGCTGGCAAAGAGATGTGGTAGCGCGGTTCCTCGATTGCGTAGATGGCAATCTCGGTGGCTGCGATAAAATCTTTTTCGTTTATCACAAGTTCATGATGGTCAATGTTAAAGTCGGCGCATAACTTTTTGGCCAGAATCGCATCCTCATTTATTTGCGCATCCCGCGTTTCAAAAGCGGTGGTGTAGGTCTTAATCTGACCTTGGTGAAATTTGGAAAGTTCGTGCAGTATCACGGTCGAATCCATTCCTCCGGACAAATACAAACCGTAAGGACGTACTCCCATCGTATGCTCTTTGACTGCCTCGTTCAAAAGTTCATCGGGATTATTTTCAGACTCATTTTTGTTTTCGCTTTTTTTATTTAGCACAAACAAGTCCCGACTATGATTTTTTTTAAGCAGTGTCTGATTCTTTAAATCATAAATCAAATACTGCCCGGGGCAAACTTTGCGCACGTCCGCTACCAAGGTTTTCTCCATTGGTACATAACCGAGGGTAAAATAAATGCCGGTGGCTTCTTGGTCTAGCTTTCTCGGAATATCGTGAACAAATAAACCACGAAATTCCGATGAAAATATTAACTGGTTATTTTTGTAATAATAATAAAGAGGCTTCATGCCCATAGCGTCGCGCGCTAAAATAATTTTAGCCCGCGTCTTATCATAAAAAGCAAAAGCAAACATGCCGTCTAGCTTCTCCAAAAAGTCAGTCCCATATTCCATTAGGCCGGCAAACAAAACCTCGGTGTCACTATCGGTTTTGAAGGTCGTCCCCTTTAGCTCTAGCTCCGCACGCAATTTGCGATAATTATAGATCTCGCCATTAAAAACCAAAGCATAATTTTTGTTTTCAGAAACCACTGGCTGCAGAGATGATTCGATATTATCGGCAATCGCCAAAAGGTTGTGTCCCAAGGAGATTTCTTCATCAAAAAAAGAGCCTGTTCCATCAGGTCCTCGATGCTTGGTCGCCTCATTCATCGAAAGAAGTAGTTCCTTATTATTAAAATTGAATCCGTTTATTCCGCACATAACTTTTTGAATCTTGACTATTTGAAATGAAAATAAAATCACTTTATCTTGTGCGCCAATTTGCGTACGTACTTATTTTTCCTAGGGTCTCCGACTATATAATTAAACTTAAAATTATTTTTCCAAGCCACGTAATTAAAGCTGAGTTGATCACGTCTACTACCATTCACAATCTCGGTCCACCAATCTTCCGCCGTCCGCACCACATCACTTTCATTGTGCCGACGTACTAGGATTGCGCTTTGCAGAATCGAATTATTTTCGGGGTATGCCTCGGTTCGGTATCGCGCCATCTGCTTGCGTATCTTTTGTTCATCGTCTTTGTAGACCCCTTGTTTATTCATCTCTATCAAAGCTTCTGCTTCCTCGTAGACACAATGCCGGACAAATTTATAATCTCGTTTAAAATAATTTACAAGCGCCTGCAATTTGTTATGAGCGGGATTGCTTTTGTAATTGGCATGATCAAAAGTAGCGAAGTTGGCATCAGAGAGATACTGATCAATTAGCTCTACCAAATCGTGCTTGATTTCCAGATTGCCATCGACCCAAATACTGTAGTCATAATCAGGAAAATATTTGTGGGTTAATATTTTATATTTTCGAGCGCTACGCACCTTGTCCCCAATTGGATCAAAATCTTTTTTAATCACCTGCCAAATGTTTGACTCTCGATTGATGTCAGAAAAGCAGACATAATCACAATCAAGCGAGACAAAACTTGGCTCAATTAATTCATCCTTATCCCCCATGATCGCCGTGTATATAATAATTTTTTTCTTTAATACCATATGTCTTAATTCTCAAAGCGAGTGGATGGAATTATTTTTTAGTTTGTACATAATGCTTAAGATCCTCTTGCCAATCAAGCAAATCCTCAATCCCTAAATCAGCGAGCTTAGTTGACCGCAACTCCGTGCGCCTTGGTCTCGTGGCAAGCACTTTTTGCTCGCTTGCCTTAATAGCTTTCACGGGATAATCAAGCTTGGCATACTCAAATATTTTTTGCGCAAACTCGAACCAGGAGCAAGCGCCACTATTCGAAAGGTGATAGATGCCACTCGGTGCTTTTTTTTCAAGTAGCTCAAATATTTTTTTTCTTAGCGAAATAATGTAGGTTGGTGACATAATAATATCATCAACCACTTCTATGTTTTTTTTCTCGCTCGCTAGTCGAAGCATCAAATCTACAAAATCGGTTTTTTGTCCTCGAC
>JBBRXK010000054.1:0-6544 GCA_038248465.1 Patescibacteria group bacterium
AGATGGCGAAGATGTTAATTCAAGAGAAGAAGCATCAACCAATAACCTTCTATTTGGGTCTTCAACTTTCTTTGAGAAGGGCCAGCAAATGGCTACTCAATTGCAAAAGCAATCTCAGCAAAAACAGCCGCACCGATATATCCATCAATATTATTTTTATTCATATTCAAAACAAACAAAATGTCAGTTTCAACAATTTTTTGATAATGATCAGAAAATTCAATTTTATAGCCAGACAAAAAATCACCATCAATTTTTTCAGGAAATTTTATAATATCATAATTTTCTTTTTCCAATCGCTCTTTCCATTCATTAATTTCTTTCGAGAACGACATGCTTGAGCAAATTACAATTTTTTCTTTATTCATAATTATTAATTTTATATTTTTTATATATAAATACAATAACATATAAACATAAATTTAAAAAGAAAAATATATAATATTAGCATATTGAGTTCGAGTCCTTGTTACATCAACAAAAAACACCGAAAATATTAACCAGTATTAGCGGTGTTTTTTGTAAAAATGTCTGCTCGCGTATAGGGATAGGTTCCGAACTATTTTAGCTAATTCTGTTAAAATGTTTTAGATTTCCCAAGGAATAGATAAGGTGCCGTTAAAGGGGTAAGCGCCGAACAAAACATCGGCCACTCCTCCGCCCTCACTTCCGGGTAACCAAACCGCCACAATCGCGTCCAAATCCTTTGATATATTTTTTATATCCAAACTTCGACCCGAAACAATTATTAGCACAACCTTTTTAGCCTTAAGCTTCATTTTTTTAATTAGCTCGATTTGTGATTTTTCTAATTGCAAATTTGCCTTATCTCCCCATCCTTCCGCGTAAGGCTTTTCGCCTACCACGATCAGGCCAATATCTGCAAGTCTCGTTTGATTAGGAAAATCTCCCTCCAGATCAAAAGTTATCTGATGCTTACCCTGACCGACCTCCTCAATGCCCGCAAGAATGCTGGTACCCTCAGTCCAATTGCCGTCAATTCCTTGCCATTCTACCGACCAAGCGCCTAATTGTTTGCCTAGATTATCAGCAGTATCACCGGCAACAAGAATTATCTTGGTTTTTGGGCTTATCGGCAAAAGTTTATTTTCGTTTTTTAAAATTGTAAGCGACTTTCGAACTGCCTCTCGAGCAAGCGCCTGGTGTTCTTTGGAATCCAACACTCGCAAAAGATCAGTGGCTACCGGCTCATTATCAAAAAGGCCAATATCAAATTTTACTTTTAAGATCCTGGCTACCGACTCATCTATCCGCTCCTCACTTAAATCGCCTTTTTTAACCGCATTAAAGACGTCCTGCATAAAAAGCTTATACTCAAAGGGGAGCATCTGCATGTCAATGCCGGCTTGAACAGCTTTTAGCATAGCTTTGTATTTATTCTGGTCTATTTCATATACTCCATACCAGTCCGATACTACTATACCCTCAAACCCCAATTCACCTTTCAATAGGTCATCAATAAGATATTTGTTTTCTGACAGTTTTTTGTTTTCCCAGGAATTAAGTCCGACCATTACGCTTTTAATTCCAGCTTCAATAGCTGCCTGAAAAGACGGGAGATGTCTGAAGCGTAACTCGGTCTCAGTCATGATTGATTCACCTTGATCAATCTGAAAATTCTTATTGTAAGAACTCCCCCATTCCATAGCTCCAGCTCCGATAAAATGCTTAGCAGTGCCGATGGGGTGATAATCATCTAAGTTATATTCGTTAATGCCTTCGGTGTAGGCCTGCCCCAGTCTAGCCACCAATTTTGGTCGAGAACCAAACGACTCATAAAAACGTCCCCATCTCGGGTCGCTGGGGACATCTAGATTTGGCGAAAAATTCCAATATATTCCAGTAGCAGCTAATTGCTCTGTTGTAGCTAGGGCAACTCTCCGGACCAAATCAACATCATTTGTGGCGCCCAAACCAATAAAATGTGGGAAAATAACAGTATCTGTTAGATGACTATGTCCATGGATTCCGTCAATGCCATATAAAATAGGAATACCTAGCCGACTAGATTTACTAACTAGCAAATATTTATTAATCATTTTTTGCCAAGACTCTTTGGTATTTGGATCCGGTTTTGAACCCATCCCGCTGAGTAAGGCCCCGATACCATAATTAGAAATATCTTCCGGATTTTTTACACTAGCTCTTTCCACAAGCATCATTTGTCCGATTTTTTCCTCCAAGGTCATCCGCTTAAGTAAATCCTTTACCCTGGCCTCTGTGTCTAGATTTTTATCCATATAGGGCAGGTCACTTATTTGACAGTTCTTAGCAGACCTTTCAGCGCAGTTGGCGACTAGTTTAATGACTTCCCGTTCCTGACTGTTAATAATAGAAAAGGCCACCCAGAATGCAAGTAAAATTAGAGGAGTAATTATAAAATATTTCATAAATGTTTCTTTATTATCGTTTATTATATCACAATATCGACGTTCAAATCCAGTTTTATTAACTAAAATCCTGTCATAGTTTTCCCAAACACAAAAACAAAATAAAAAAAACAAGTTTTCACTTGTTAATTTTTTAGGCTCGGGGACAAGGATTCGAACCTCGATAGTCAGGACCAAAACCTGGTGTCCTACCATTAGACGATCCCCGAATATTTTTAGACATAAATCAAAAACCACCGAAAGGCGGTTTTCTTATTTACATAATAATATAGAGTAATAATATTGTCAAATCCCTATACCTTTGAGTATTTTCTTACCGCCAAAAGACTAGTGACGCCGTTGATGAAAGCTGCGAGCAAAAACTGTACACCGAAAATAGTAACAAAATGATCAAAATAGAAATAGTTGAGTAAATTAACTTTGTAACCGACAAAGAACGCTTCTAAGTATGGTTGAAGCAAGCTAAGAAATGGATAAAAAATAATAACAACAAAGGCCATGCCAAAAAAAGTATAGACAAGACTAGAAAAAAGATAGGGCATTTGGATAAAGCTGTTTGATGCGCCGACTAGTTTCATGATGGCGATTTCCATTTTGTGTGTAAATATGGCTACGCGCACAGAATTGTAAACGACAAGGAGGGAAATAAAAACAAATATTGAGCTTAGAAACATACCCGCGTCATTCACTTTTGCTGTGATCTGATTTATTTTATCAAGCATTATTTGATAATTTGTGAAATTTCTGGATTCAATTATTGTGTTATTGATCGAGTTCAAATGATTTTCCAAGTCTTTAAAATTATCGATATTTGCCGGTTTGATAACTATTGTCGGTGTCAGCGGGTTTTGCCCAAGTTCACTTAAAGACTGCAGAATTTCAGGATTGTCTTGGTGTTTTAATTTGAAATTTTCCAAAGCCTCGGCTTTTGAAATATAGTTTACCTCTTTGACATTTGGCAATTCTTTGATCTGTGAGACTAAAATTTCGATCTCTTTTTCGTCGGCATTAGTTTTCAAAAACAGGTTGATATCAATCTTTTCTTTGATGGCGTCCACAGCTGTGTTGCCCACCACCTTGACAACCAAGAGTATATTTACTGTAAAAATAGCCAAAATTAAAATAATAATTGTTACGAGTGAAAGCCAAATATTCCTTGCAATGTCTTGCGCGCTAAATTTTAATATTCTTAAAAATGATAAAAACATTTATTTTTTATATAATAGTATAAAGTTTTGTCTAGTGAGGACAGTCCGTATTCCTCGACTATAAAATAATTAAAGTATATATCTGCCAACTTCTTGATCACTGATAATAGATCCATTATCAATTGTTATCACCCGGCGTTTTAATCTGTTAACGATTTCGCGATTATGGGTGACCAAAATCACGGTAGTGCCGAACTTATTGATGCGAAGTAGCAGTTCGATAATTTCATTAGCGTTCAGGGAATCGAGATTTCCAGTTGGCTCGTCCGCCAAAAGTATTTTTGGTCGATGAACCAAGGCCCGGGCAATAGCTGCTCTTTGATTTTCTCCGCCGGAAACTTCCTGTGGATACCGATCCATTTTGTTTTGCAAGCCCACAATCTTCATGACATGAGGCACGATGGTTTTGATCTTTTTTGTGGAACCACCACAAACCTGCATGGCAAAAGCCACATTTTCAAATAATGTTTTTTTTGGCAAAAGTTTAAAGTCTTGAAATATGACACCAATCTGTCTGCGTAGTATTGGAATTTCGTTTTGCTTGATATCAGTGACATCCCAACCGCCAATAATAATTTTCCCTCTATCTATTTTCTCCTCACCGATCATTGATTTTACTAGTGTAGTTTTGCCCGTACCCGACTGACCGACAATCGATGCAAATTCTCCTGGCTTGATGTGAAGATTGATGCGATTTAAGGCAGTTACATTTTTTGAATATATTTTTATAACATTTCTAAATTGAATCATATTTTATAAATTGCTTTTTCTTATACCATATTGAATAAGTTTTTCTGTTTCAAGTAAGCTGGCACTTCTAGTCTCAGCCCCCAAACTGACAACGATTATAGATTTATTATTGCCAACATCAACAATCGTCATTAGGCAATATAGAGCTTCATCTAAATAGCCGGTTTTTGAACCTATGATTGTGTATTTGTTGTTTTTGATAATTGGGTCAGTATTTTTGATGGTTTTATCAATTTTTTGGGTGATCGTTTTGAAATTATATTCTAGTGCGATACTGGCTTTTTTTACAATTTCATTTTTAAAAACTTCTTTTGTTATTATAGCATAATCAAGAGCAGTTGTAACATTTTCTGGAGATAGGCCTGTCGGTTCTACAAATTTTGTCGAACTTGCCCCCCACTCTTTTACATTCGTATTCATTTTATTTACAAAAGCGACTCTACTCAGGCCACTTACTCGAACCAATGTCTCGACTGTGTTATTCGCGGAACCAACTAGAGAGACATAGATCAGGTCCTTCACCGTCATTTCCTCGCCATCGGGTACGCTTAGTTTTGCCGATTCCCATGGTTTGCAATATTGGTAATTTAACTCGGCATCCTGATTGCTATATTTAACAATTTTACCCAAGTCACTTTTTTCGCCCAAAAAAGTATGCACAGCAACAATTTTTGTTAAACTAGCAAGTGGCAATACTTTGTTGATATTTTTTGCATAAATTTGATTTTCAGTTGTGGAGTCTAGAACTAATGCTGCCCTCAGCTTTGTGCTCGGAATACTTCCGAGGCCAGAATCAGAAAGACCAGACTCATTATCTCCGTTGTCTTTTAAGATAAGCAGTGGTTCGATTGTGACATTTATGACACCTTCTGACAATGCGGCGATTTTGGAAAACGCTACCTTGTCGAGGTCTATCGGTCGATCAGGGTGAATAACTCTATTTGGTCCAAAATCGTTTACCTCAACATCAACAAATTTTCCATTATCATTGTTGTAGACTCTTAGTCTAGAGCCCTTGGGAAAATCAGGCGAAGCGGCAAAAAGTCCATTTTTATAGCTATACCAACTTGCTCGACCATTAGTAAGGGTATTTGGAAACGCAAATACTGCTATCCTGGCAAACGGAAGATGAATCAAGGATCTCACAAATTTTTCCTTTGGAAAATCCTTAGTCGGTAGCGGCCGCCATTTGGCGATTGTTTTATCATAAAAATATAGCTTCTTGTACTTGTCAGCTTCATTTTCGTACGACATTTGGATGTAGTAGGGTTTGCGATTGTCATATGCCAATTTGTTGGCAAACTCAAACTGATAAATCGGACTTATCCGGTCAAGCTGCCACGGAATATCCATTTTTTCGTCAAGAACTTGAACTTCAACTGGCGTAGCGCTTGCCAAAATTCCTGGCGTCAATGAAAGTTTTATCTTATCTGCAAAACAGGAAACGGTATAGCCCTTGTCGATTGTGTTCTTGTCGATTGTGATTGAATATTTACTCTCCTTTTTGTCTGTTTTATCAACATTATTAATGTCTAACTCCTCGGCTTTTAATAATTGAGCAGGGATTAGACCTATCACAAAAAGAATTAATATTATTTTGCTTAAAATCTTCATATATTATATATTTTTTTATTATAACATGAACCGTTTATTAGCGCTAGCGTTTTGCTATTGAATAATTTTGCTAATTTATTATAATAACTGTATAAGTATTTATTTAAAATTTATTGTTGCCTGCGTAGCTCAGTTGGTAGAGCGATGCTTTCGTAAAGCAGAGGTCATCGGTTCGATCCCGGTCGTGGGCTCATTTTTTTCTCCTTATTGTTAAAATTCTTCTCTCAATCAAAAAGCAGCTAAATTCCAAAATTTATAATTTTTTGATCTATCAATTAAGTATTCTTCCAAAGAAACCGCGGGGATATTAACATAGTTTAGTGTGAGATCACTCCCAATTCTACTAAAACAATGTATTATATAATATCCTGATTTTGTAATTATAATATCAGATGTCTCGGTCTCTTTGATGTCTTTGATAAATGGGCCAAAATCGTAATCGCTAAAATTATCTATATTAATATTTGCTTGGCCGACATCGGCAAATTTTTTTGCTGTCTTCACAAAATCATCTTGTGATTGAATACCGGCTTTGATTTTTCTGATTCTACTTAGTGGCGC
>JBBRXK010000055.1:0-6528 GCA_038248465.1 Patescibacteria group bacterium
AAAAAGATGCTTGTCTTCATTACCATCTTCTCGGTAGAGCTTAAATATCTGTTTAAATATTTTAACTGTTTCCATGTCGGAAATCTCGATTTTGATAAGGAAAAAACCAGTTTTTTATCAAATTCTTTTTGTTGCTCGAGATGAGAGATTGTGCTTGATCTGGTATTTTTTTTAATTTTTATCTTATTAAGCAGTGGCGAAAAGAAAGTTGCTAATTTTGAAAAGCCAAAAGAATTCAAACCCCCAACTAGAGTTTTCCAAAGCGTCTTGATACGAATTGGCAATGGTGTTTTTGAGTCCACAAAAAAAATATTAATATTTCACTAAATATTGAAATACGCTTCTATTATTTGCTTGGAATTATTACATTTAGAAGAGAGACAATAAAAAACAAGGAGGCCAAAACAATAGTAGCTGTGAAAATTTTCTTTTCAAAACCCCTCCTGGTCATGAAGACGTTGGATCCACCACCGCCGAAAATTCCAGAAATTCCTCCACCACGGTTCTGAATCAAAATAACCGCTATCAAAGTTATTGCTATGATCAATTGCGCTATTGTAAGTATTTTCATAAAAATATTTTTTTATCAAGATGCTGTTCTTTTTAAAAATTCCTACGAATTACGAATTTGTACAAATGTGCGAATATTAAAAAATAATACTTTTGCAATTCCGGGCAACTTGTTTATGTCAAATTTGTATTTTCGTTACGCTTAAAACTCCAATTGTTTAAGAAGAATTTATTTTTTTAGTGTTGCGAGTACCGCGCTCATTATTTCTACATTGTTCTCAGCCAAATCGGCTAGCACTTTTCTGTCTAGATCTATCTTCTCAACTTTGAGAGCATGAATAAATTTGGAATAACTAAGACCGTGTTGTCGCACAAAAGCTCCAATCTTGATCTGCCACAAAGCGCGACTAGTCCTCTTTTTCTTGCGACGATCCATAAAGGCGTGGGCGCCAGCTTTCATGCTCGCTGTTTTTGCTAGACTGATTTTGCTTTTTCGTCCCCATTTAAAACCTTTAGTGATTTTAAGTATATTTCTTCTTCTTTTTACATGAGTTGTTCCTCTTTTTACTCTAGACATATTTTTTCTCCTACAAATTACGAATCCTTACGAATGTACGAATAATTTTAACAAGTTCTCACTTTGATTTATTTTATTCTAGTAATCCATTCATTACGAAAACATTTCAAAGTATTCGTAGATCTGCAATGATTTGTAGTTTCGTAGATTAATTATAGGGCATTAGTGTCATGATAGTTTTGCTTAGTGTTTTTGAACTATCAATATCACGTCTTTTTGTTCTCTTTGTGTTACCAGATTCACGGGCATTAAAGTGACCTTGTCCGGCTTTACGTTGTTTTATTTTATTAGTTTTCGTAATTATAAAACGTTTTGCTGTTGCTTTATGTGTCTTTTTCTTTGGCATAAAATTTAAAAGCTATTCGCTTTTTGTATGATGAGAAGAGTACTTCTACCATAAAAAAACAGGACTTAGCCTGACCTTAATTTTAAAATCAATCCTTTTTATTAACCAAGACCATTATAAACCTTCCACCCTGTTTTGTCAAGTCTTGTTCTCTTATTATATTTAATCCCTCTTTTTTCTCTAAATCAGCAACAAATTCATTGATAATCTCTACTGCTTTCTCGGGGTGTGCCTTCTCTCGGCCTTTCAATATCATATCTATCTTTAGTTTGTCGCCCTTGCTCAAAAATTTGTAAGCCTGCTCGATGCGCATATCCAAATCGTGTCTGGAAATTCGAACCGACAAACGAACACTTTTGGTTTCTACTTTTTTCTGCAAAACCTTTTGTTTGTGTGCTCTTTTTTCTCTTTCGTATTTAAATTGACCATAATCCATGATTTTGGTCACTGGCGGTACAATCGAAGGATTCACCTCCACCAAATCAAGCCCGGCCTCACTGGCTCTGCTCATTGCCTCCTCTAAGGGCATATTGCCAATTTGTTCGCCTTCTTCGTCAATCAAAAAAACTTCTTTAGCTCTGATTTGCTCATTGATATAAAATCTTTTTTGTGGCTTCGGTTTGGCTTTTTTCCAAGTTCTCCTCATTTTTTATCTAATATCAGGGAGTATTTTTTATGGTTACGCAGTCAAATACTAAAATAATTACTGCCCTGACAGTAATTATCTGATTAATAGTAATACTACAATAATATTTAATAAAATGCAAGGGTTTGACAGACTTCTCTAAATAAGTTACAAATAAATAGTAGCAATTTTATGCGGACGTGGTGAAACTGGTAGACACGCTAGCCTTAGGAGCTAGTATCGCAAGGTATGTGGGTTCGAGTCCCACCGTCCGCACAACAAAAGTGGGTTCCCAGCCCAAGGCTGGTCCGCCTCGGGCGGAGAGTCCCACCGTCCGCAAAAAAGACAAGGCACAATTCTTGTCTTTTTTTATTTTACAAAATTTACTTTGCCAAAGCACCACAAAAAATGCTAAAATACATGAGACGAAAAAAATTAATACAATAAAAAATAATTCCATACTATGAAGTCTACTGAAACTATTATCATCTCGCTGGGCGGGTCGCTAATCGCACCCAAAACCGGCATCGATTCAACATTTTTAAAAAAATTCCGCGAACTAATTATTTCAGAAATAAAAAAAGGTAAAAAATTTGTCATCATCACGGGCGGTGGCAACACGGCGCGCGTTTATCAACAAGCCTCTAGCAAAATTACCAATCTCACCAAAGATGATCAAGATTGGCTTGGCATTCACTCCACCCGTCTCAACGCTCATCTTATCAAAACTATCTTCCGCAAGTACGCTCATCCCCGTATCAATAAAAACCCCCGCACCAAAGCTGACATCAAAAGTCATTTTGAAAAAGGCGAAAGTATCATGGTGGCGGCTGGCTGGCGACCGGGCTGGTCCACTGACTATGTCGCCACTATACTCGCGGAACGCCTCGCTGCCAAAACAGTCATCAATCTTTCCAATATCGATTACGCTTACAGCGCCGATCCACACAAAAACAAATCGGCCCAAAAAATAGAAAAGATAGATTGGACAAATTTTCGCAAAATCGTCGGCAATGTCTGGGATCCAGGACTCAATACACCCTTTGATCCGATTGCTTCCAAGCACGCGCAATCGCTCGGACTTAAAGTTATTATTTGTGACGGCAAAAATATCAACAACCTCCAGAAATTATTTGATGGCCAGAAGTTCAAGGGGACAATTATTGAATAGTGGGGATGAAATACTTGGGACTGCGCAAACAAAAGTTGGTGCGTCTCTAGAAAATGCATTTAAATTACAAAACAATCTTTACAGAAATTTGGAGACTAAAAATAATATTAAATTAAATGGACCGTTACAACGCCAATCTTCACATATTAAAACATCTACACTTCAGAAAAGCGCTGCACAATAATTTTAACGACCTTATTATTTCGGACACTTTTAGGCTCTTGGCGCTCTCCATGATCTCTATATTTATTCCGATTTTCCTTTACAGCAAAATGAACGTTGGCGCCTGGGGAATTGGACTTTTTGAATTATTATCTTTTGTGCTTAGTATCATTTTTCATTATACTTTTGTGCCTCTCACTGGCCACTTCGGCGTAAAAAAAATAATGACGCTTAGCTATCTCTTAAATAGCGTTGCTTGCTTGCTTCTTTACTTTGGCGCGCAACTAAATTTTGCGCTCGGCGCTTTTGGGTTTATTTTGCTTATCGCTCTTTTTGATTCACTGCCAACGGCCTTGTATTGGAGTGCGCATCATATTTATTTTTTGCAAAGTACAAAATCCGAAAATGAGGGGGAAAAACTTGGCTTGTTGCAAAGCATCCCTCTTATTATTAGCATCGCCGGTCCCTTCATCGGTGGCATACTTATTACCAACTACTCTTTTCGGGAAGTTTTTTTATTTAGCACCCTCCTCTTAATAGTTGCATCTTTCTCGCTCTTCTTTACTGACGATATCAAGGCGGAAATCAAGGTCTCTTGGCGAAAAACCATTGATACAAATAATTTCAAAAAAAATACGGTTTTCTTTTTACATGGGCTTGGCTACTGCGCCACATCATATATTTGGCCCTTGCTACTCTTTGTCAGTTCTATCAGCTTGATCGGGATGGGCTTTTTTTATTTTATATCAAATATTATTAATGCCACAATCGGCTATTTTGGTGGAAAAAGTGCTGACAAAAATGGTTCCGAAAAAATTCTCAAAATCGGTGCCATTGGACATAGCTTCTCCATTATTTTCCGCGCACTTTCCAGTACTGCTATTTTTATGGCTACTTTTCAATCGATGGGTGGTTTTTTTGGTGGCCTTATGCATATCGCCATTGACGCGAGCTTTTACAAAAATGCACACGATGACATCGGCAACGCAATTATGAACAGAGAATTCTATATGCATCTTGGTCGGATTTTTACTATAATGATATTTCTGATGGCCCTCGTATTGTTTGATTTTAAAATTGCCCTAATATTCACATTGATCATGGCGGGACTGGGGACATTTCTCTTACTGCTCATTGTCAATTCAAAGTGCAGTTTTATGAATTCATCAGCTCTGGCTGATATTGATGTAAATAAGCAAAAAGGTCTTGTTTAATATATGCAAACTCTTAGTTAAGCGCGAATGTCAAAACTACTAAAATTATCAGGCCTGGATAAATCTAGCCATGAAAAAAAAGCAAAATACATTTTGCTAGATAAAAAAAGAAAGTTCTCTGGCCACCACAAAATACTATACGCTGGAATTTTTCTCTTTTGTTTTACTGCGCTTGCCGTTTATCAAGCAAACAAGAAAATGCCTGTGGGCACAGATTTTATTTCCAAAAGTTATTTGACAAAAAGTGAAGATATAAAATTCTATTATGATCTCAGCTATTTGTCTCTTGACTCCACTGTGCACGAGCAACATATTTTTGATACGCTTATCGATTATATTAATAATGCCAATCATTATATATTGATCGATATGTTCCTTTTTAATGACTATATGAACAAAGACGTGACGCCTTACCGCTCATTGTCCAATGAAATTACCGATGCCCTTCTCAAAAAAATAAAAAAGCAACCAGATATCAAAATAGATTTGATAACAGACCCGATTAATACAGTCTATGGTGGGGCTAAATCAACGCAACTCGAGTTGCTCAAAAAAAATGGCGTCAATGTTATAATATCGGATCTCACTCCGCTACGCGATTCAAATTTCTTTTATAGTTTTTTTGCCCGTGTGTTTTTTAACTGGCTACCAAACTCCGAAACTGGTGGCTGGCTCCGAAATCCATTTACAAACAATGGCGAGCGAGTTACCCTGCGATCCTATCTTGCTTTATTAAATTTCAAAGCGAATCACCGCAAAGTGTTTGTCGCTGATAGTGGCAACGATATGATTAGCATGCTCATGTCGGCCAATCCACATGACGGGAGCTCTGCCCATTCCAATACGGCACTAAGCGTACGTGGCGATTTTTGGCAAGCAATCTGGTTGTCTGAATCGGCAGTCGCCAAAATGTCGCATAGCACTTTGCAATCACCGCCCATTTTTGGTGCCAAGCAAAACAACAACAACGGTGACGCAAATATAAATCTTGAACTGATTACGGAAAATAAAATAAAAAAATCATTACTTCTCGGTATAGAGAACACTATAAAAAATGATCAGATATATATGGCTATGTTTTATTTGGCTGATCGAGATATTATAAATACATTGATAGGTGCGGCAAAAAGAGGCGTGGATATAAAATTAATTCTAGATCCCAATAAAGATGCCTTTGGTTATGAAAAAAACGGAATACCAAACCGTGAGGTGACGGAAGAGTTGCAGAAGAAAACAAATAACAAAATCCAAATTCGCTGGTATGATACACATGGTGAACAGTTTCACTCCAAGCTAACCTATATTACTCACCAAAATGGCCCATCAAGCGTAATACTCGGCTCTGCCAATCTGACCAGAAGAAATATTGATAATTATAATCTTGAATCTAATATATCTGTCGTTGCCAAATCAAGTACCGTCTTTATGCAAGATGTCGGTAACTATTTTAACAAAATCTGGAACAACGAAAACCAGCACCGCTACACAGTCGACTACAATATTTATCAAGATAAATCATTTTTCAAATATCTAATATACAGAATACAAGAAGCGACCGGACTATGCAGTTTCTAGACACACCCAAGTTATTGCTTTCATTAATTTACAATAATAATTTTTAATTTAGAGTTTGTAAACAATTTTAAATGATAAATTTAATAATTTTTAGACAATTTTATTTAACAGATTTTGTTTTAAGAATTAATTCATTGAATCATTCTAACTTTTTTAAAAATTAAAAATTACAATTACCATGTTTTTATTTTTCGACACCGAAACCACTGGACTGCCAAAACTTTGGCATGCGCCCGTTACCAATACCGACAATTGGCCTCGTCTTGTGCAAATTGCTTGGGTCATTAGCGACAAAGACGGCAAAGAACTTGCCAAGCACGAATCGATAATCAAACCCGAGGGTTTTGT
>JBBRXK010000056.1:0-6366 GCA_038248465.1 Patescibacteria group bacterium
CATTTATCATAAATCCGAGTTCACCCGGTTTAGCAGGATCAAAACCGAGCCCCTCCATGCGCACTTTTTCGCCCATGCTAAAAGTTTTTATGTCTCCCGATTCTGCCTTTATTGTACACGCGACGCCTTTTTCCATTCGAAACCAATCCAACAGGCTTTTTTGGACTTCTTTTGACACCGCTGGTTTTTCACCTGTCTGATTTGTCATGGTCGCGCCCGTCTGTTCGCTATTTTCTTTGTTCCAAAAACACCCGCTCAAAAATAATAAAACAAAGGCACTCATAAAAATTGTTTTTTTCATACAAAAATTCTTAATTATAAATTTTTAATTCTTAATTGATTTACATTTCCTCAATAGTTTCAATCCCTAGAAGTTGTAGGCCATTGCCGAGCACTTGCTCAACACCAAGAATCAGAACGAGCTTCGAATTTATCTGCTCCTCTGCCGCCTTTAGTATCATCACATTATGATAATACTCGTTAAAGGCCTGCGCCAACTCAAATATAAATTTGGCGATTATTGAGGGGTCAAAATTCTTTGCCGCCAGTTTTACAAAATCGGGGTACTTAGCCAACATGATAATCAAATCATACTCCAGATCTTCGTGCAAATCTATTTTTTCAAGCTTCTTGATCTCATTTTTATTTCGCTCGGATTTAGTGATAATTGAATTGATACGAGCAACCGTGTAGAGCAAATATGCGGCCGTATTTCCCTGAAAACTTAGGGCATTCTCAATTTCAAAAGTGATTGGCTGTTGCGCGCCGATTTTTAACATTTCAAATTTGATAACCGCATTAGTTAGCGCCTTCACGACCGTCTCGACGCGAAGCAAAGACCAGTCCTCATGTCTGGATACCGTTTCGGTTTTTATTTTATCGGCAAGCATTTTTTTGAGCTCCTCGTAAGTCACAACATTACCGGATCGAGAGGACATCATACCGTCGGGAAGTTTTACAAAATCATAGCCAAGATGAATCATTGGCTTTTTGTAACCCATCTCTTTCATTATGAAAAATAACTGTTTGAAATATAGTGCTTGTCTGATATCGACAACATAGATCGAGGCATCGAGTTTGTAATCATCAAACTTCTTCATCGCGAGCGGTATGTCGGCGACTGGATAAGTGGCCGTACCATCAGAACGCAAGAACACCAGCACGCCCAAGTCGTGCTCTTCCAAATCGGCAATGACAGCGCCCTCACTTTTTTTCAGTATCCCTTTCGCGAGCAGATCGTCAACCATTGTCCTGCCCTGATCGATTGTTTCACTCTCGTAATATATTTTTTCAAAATTAATACCAAGCTCCTCGTAAATCCTTGCCAGCTGTTCGATGCTCCACTCTCTTGTATTCTGCCAAAGTTCATACTCCGCACCAACTCTACTCTCAATCTTTTTCATCATAAAATTCACCAAATCTTTTAGGTGTGGCTTTTCTTTTACTTCGGTACTCGCGCGTACATAAACTTGACCAAGAAAATATCCTTTGTTTACAGGCAAGGGCGCATCTTTGTAGTACTCGAGATACGCCCACAAAGTCTTGGCAACATGGATGCCAAAATCGTTGATGTAGGATACGGGGATGCTGTTGTAGCCGTTGGCTGTCATCAGACGATGGATCGAGTCACCAAAACAAACATTACGCAAATGACCGATATGAAACTCTTTATGCGTATTGGAATTGGAATATTCAATCATGGTTTTCTGTTGCCCGCCTGACCCGTTATTGCCGTATCGATCCCCTTGTTCTTTTATTTCCGCCGAGACATCATTCGCAAAAGCATCATTTTTAAATTTGATATTTAGGTAGGGTCCCTTGGTAAATATCGTCGCGATTTTTGATTTTGCTTCTGCTGTGCTAGCCGAAAGTAGCGAAACCAAATTCTCTGCCACCTCCGCTGGGTTTTTGCCACTTGTTTTAGCAATCACAAAACAAGGCAAGCTAAGATCGCCCATATCTCGGCTCGGTGGATATGAAAAATCAGCCGTAGTCACTATTTCGTTTCCCAAAACATTGTTTATCGCATCAGCAATTTCTTTTTTTAAATTATCTAGTGTATACATAAGTATAATAATATCTAACTTTGGCATTTTTGGCAAATACCCCTTGACAAAATCAATTTATTATGATTTAATTGTATATTACTATGAAAAAATTAAATTTAGCAAAAATCATACTTATTCTTTTTCCCATTCTTTTTGGTTTTTTTTGGATGCAGGAAATCAAAGCGACGGATGAAGATATTGCCAAAATGCATTTGAATATCGAAAAAACAAGCTTTCTTGATCCGGACTTTTTGGATCTCAACATCACCGTCGAGGCACCGGTAAAATCATATAACGCCGTGATGAGCGTCATAAACTATGACGCAAATTTGTTAAGTATCGAAACTACAAATATCGATGATTCATTTTGCAAACTGATCGTTCCGGAGCTACCAAGCGCTGAGGCCGGTCGCAAAATTATTATCTGCGGTAATCCTGAGGCCAATGCGACGACAACCATGACTATCGCCTCAATCAAGTTTAAAAAGTTAAATAGTGGCTGGACAAAGATAAATCTTGATGATTCTAGAGTCTTGTCTCACGGTGAAATCGATAAGGACATGCTGTTTACAGGTGAAACGCAATATTTACTAATAGAATAATTTTCTTCACAATCTCAATCCTTCGCCCTCTCCTTGTCTAGGAAGGGTCCGAGTAAGGTCTATATCTACACAAAAAGCCCTTATCAGGCGACAGGGGCTTTTGTATTGGGTCTATTTCAATATATCTTCAACATCTTTTACCTCTTTCATGATTTTCTTCTCGACTGAATCGAGCCCAGTTCGCAGCTTTGCGCGCGACGCCATTTTGTCCTTGCGTCCGCTCACCCTTGTCTCTTTCTCGATTATCACTTTGAATTCTTCCTCCATCTCATTGCGGAATGAATTTAGATTCCGTTTGACTACTTCTTCTACTTCAATGGTTTCTTTCTTGAGTTTCTTGCGCACAAAGAGAATGAAAAAGAATATTATTATCACTATCAAAATAGTCATGAATAAGAGGCTGACTATCACCGTGAAGTAGTCGATAATGAATGCGCCTATTTCCGCAAAAATCGGTGGCGAAACGATGAAGCTCACGCGCGAACTATCACCGCTCTTCATACCTTTGTCATTTACCGCTTTAGCGTAGGCCGTAAATCTGCCCTTGGTAAGTTTCTCCGGGTTTAGATAGAACCAGTTACCATTTGCATCTACCGCTACGCTCGTGCTGGCCAGCAATCTATTGTCTTGTTCCAAATAGACGATGACTGTCGCTCCTTGCATAGCAGTACCATTCATATAAAATTTATCACTGGGCTTCACTTCGGCGGAGAAATTTACAATCACTGGTGTCGGTATCGGATCAATGACAAATTCAACTGTTTCCACTCTTTGATTGCCTGCTTTGTCTATTGCCTTTAGCAATACCGTGTGTGTACCGGGCTCCAAATCTGACAGTTGTATTGAGTTTTTGAGCGCATCGAGTGTGTGGGCCTGTTGTTCCAAACTACCTACATATACTTCGTATCGGTCCAAACCTGACTCACCGTCCTTGGTTTCAAACTCGAGCACTGGCCAATTCCCCACCTCAATATTTTTAACATTTATTTTGAATGAGTTGGGTGGATTCTTGTCTATCATTATACGGAAATGCGCCACCGTTCCCCATTTCTTTGCATCTTTATATTTCAAATGAAAATACCATATTCCTCCTTCGGTATTGTTGTATGCTTTTTCGCCAATGAGTCCGTCTGAATTGTTGCCAGGGACACTGGTCGGCTTGTTGTCAAAAAGCAGGCTAACATCAGTCACGCCCTTTGGTAAATCCCATGACAATTTCACATCACCACTCTGATACCAAATATTTGTATCGGGATGGCTTGCTGATTTTATAAGTGGCAGATTGTAATCTGTTTCTACTTCTGGCGGCTCTGGTTTCGTTTCTTCTTTTGGCTTGTTGGTGTCAGTCGCTGGCTTTGTTGTCACTTCGGTTTTTGGTTCGATTTCCTTGGCAGATACCGTATAATTTCCACTGCCCATGCTCGCTAAAATATTTGTGCCCTTGCCGTCGTTGGCAAGTACAGCGCCAGACGTAAAGCGTACTTGTGCAGTTCCTAGCTTTTTGGCCTTGAAAGAAATAGTCAAAACATTACCAGCTGCCCCTTTGTATGGGCTAGGATTGCCTCCACCAAATTTGATACTGCCACCACCAGCTTTCGGCTCGGTAGTCCAAAACATAAACAAGCTGCCCTTTGAGACGCCCGTTGCCTCGAGGATGTCCGCATCATAGCTAATAGATCCTTCGGCGGCGTTTATCTCTTCACCGCCACTATTAACTTTTACAGCTATTTTGAATGTGCCGCCAATCTCATAAGTACCTGTCGATGGACTAAAATATAGCGAGGCACCAGCTGCTTTGGCATTTGGCACACAATAAGCGAACAAAGCCACTAGCAAAATAAAGCCAAAAGAAAAATTAATTATCCTGCTCCTTGTCATATCTTTTTTTTAAAATTATTTTTTTAATAAAAATTACTAATAATCCTATTATTATTAAAACCAGCAAGGCAATGCCGACAAATATCATCCATTGGCTAGAGCTAATATTTTTGTCAATATTTTGATTTGCCTCGGGGGGTATGTATTCAACAAATCTTTCGTTGCCCGCCTTGTCTATTGCCTTCACGCGGATGATGCTCAAAAGCTCCTGGTCTTCAAGTAAATAGGGTATCTGCGCGATTTTCCAATTTGCCGTGCTCTGTTTTTTGCCCAGAAGTTTTTGAAACCAATTTACTTCTTTCACAACCCCTTCTTCTTGATCTTTTCTGATTTCTAATACTTCAAAATGATCAATGCCAGACTGTTTGTCAGTGGTACTAAATATTATGTAGTACTTATTGTCAAACATTCCTTTGTTTTGTACGAGTTCCACAATAAATGGTTCAGGTGCTATGTTGTCTTTGCTCAGCTGTTCAGACCAAGATTCATCTATATTAACTTTTTCAGTAGACAAAGCAAAACTGGCGCCTTTGGTCGTGAGGTTGTCTTGCGTACCTAGTCCATCATTTAACAAAGCCTTTGTGCTCGACAAAAATGAAATATCTAGTTTGGTTTTTTCCGTGTCGATCGCCAAGCTACTGGGAATTTCAAAAACAAGTCGAGCGACAGTATTACTATTTCCCAAATCACCAGGAATTTTCCCACAATAACCACCGGGAATGCCCCCAATAAAATTTAATATCCCCGTTTTATTGGCGCTAGCCAAATCATTTTTGCTTGGTTGCTTCACCCAAATCGCCAGTATAGATTCACCAACAATAAAATCACGGAGTTGCATATAGTCCTTTGGAAAATTAACATCTGCCTCAATCACGTTTACACAATCTGTGACATCGAGGAGAATATCGACAGCAAAAGTGTTCCCTGGCCCCACAGTCCCCGCATCCGGACTAAAGGACAAGGTGGCCGCCATCGCGAAATTAGGCAGAACAAGAAATAAGAGAAATAAAAGCGAGATTATTTTGTGGGGATTTGGCTTTAACATAAGTAAAAACTATTTTTAATTTAAAATTTTTAATTTAAAAACTATTTTTAATGACTTAATTTAGAATTTTTAAACTTGCATATCTGCACAATTCTGTTTAAAAATTAAAATTAAAATTAAAAATTGCCGAGGCTCACCCTGTCCAATAATACATCATAATACTAAAGTCTACCAAGTCCACAGTGCCATTTTGATTTTGGTCAGAACATTCATTGTTCCCCCCCCAATTGTAAAGCAAAATCGAAAAATCTGTTAGATTGACTCGGTTATCATGATTCAAGTCGGCCTCCGCACAAGCAGCCTCGCCACCAATCTTACCAACACTAAAACTAACCATACGTGAAAAACCACTTTTTATTACATTGGCATCCTGCTCAACTACAAACAAGGCTTTTGCTGTATGAAAGTCGACCTCTAGGGGCGTGGTGTCAAAATTTATTTCCCAATTCCCGTTTGGTGTACTTTTTACTTCCTCTACGTGCTCCTCCACAGAATTTACATGAATATTAATTTTGGTTTCTGGAACACTTTGCCCATATATTTTTACCATATCTCCTTGTCTTACGGATTTTTTGTCGACATCGATGCTCGGTGCGATATGAACGCCAGAAATAGTGGTCACCGCACCCGATATAACACGCAAAGTCAAAGTTAAGAGAGTGGACTTGAGACCGCCACTGTCTTCCGACCAAAAACCAAAACTGGAAACCCCCGGAACAATTTCTGTGCTTTCAAAATAAAAATCGGCCTTTGCATCAGTTTTGACTATGCCAATGACCCGTCCATCAATAAG
>JBBRXK010000057.1:0-6308 GCA_038248465.1 Patescibacteria group bacterium
AATGGAGAAGATAGCTTTACAATAAAAATTCCCGCAGGCATCGATGACGGCGAAGTGATTCGCTTGACAGGTAAGGGCGAGGCCGGCATCAAGGGCGCTGGCGCTGGCGACATGTTTGTCGTTACGAGGGTCAAAGGTGATAAACGTTGGGAAAGGGACGGTAGAAATATTTATACCAAAGCCGAAATCAGTTTTTCGCAAGCGGCCCTAGGCGACAAAATTAGCATTGAGACCGTGGAGGGCAATGTTAGTTTGAAAATACCCGCCGGTACTCAGTCGGCGACAACATTCAAAATCAAAAACAAGGGAATAATGAACTTGCGTGGTGGTAGCAAGGGTGATCACTTTGTCAAAGTAGTGGTGAAAATCCCTAGGAACCTAAATAGACGACAACGGAAATTGCTCGAGGAGTTTGACTCTGTTAATTAAAAATTGCTAATATCGTTTGTCAAAAGAGATTCAGTTTTGTGCCTTCTTAGGCAAAAAAACTGAATCTCTTTTTTGTTGCAATCGCTGGATTTTTTCATTAGTTAGTGCTAGAATTAGAGAGGATAAAATCTGCGTTTTTGTAAACTAATTAAATAAAAGAATTTCTCAAATGCAAAAAAAAATAAAACAAATTTTAAGGGCACTAACCATGGTCAGTGTCATCGCGCTTTGTAGCGCTAATCTTTTTTCTTTTTTTGACAAAAGTAAACCAGTAACTGCTGTTGATTTGAGCTTGGATGAACAAGAAGCAACAATTCGCGCGATTGCCTCAAACGAGAAGGCGGTAGTAAATATTATTGTCTATGACGAAAACGAAGTGCGAATGATGGATGCAAGTGGCAATTATCGAATGGTAACTGAAAAAGAGCAGAAGGGGAGGGGGACAGGTTTTATTATTAGTGCTGATGGTTTTATCATGACCAACAAACATGTTGTTGAGTCGGCTAGCAAAAATGGTTCATATCGTATTATTTTAAATACAGGCAAGCAATACTATGCGCAACTTATTGGTAAGGATCCGATAAATGATTTGGCGGTATTAAAAATTTTTGAAAAAAACTTAAGCTTTGTAAAATTAGGGGACAGTAACGCTGTAAAAATTGGCACCACGGTTATTGCTATTGGCAACGCGCTTGGTCTGTATCAGAATAGCGCTACCAAAGGGATAATCAGCGGACTTGGTAGGAATATTTCTGCCAATGAGGAGGCCAGCGGGAAAATAGAAAACCTAGACAACATAATGCAGACCGATGCGGAAATAAATCCTGGGAATTCGGGTGGGCCATTACTTGATCTTAATGGTAAGGTTGTAGGGATCAATGTGGCTGTTGATAGCAATGGCTCTGCAATCGGCTTTGCCATACCAATAAATGATGCTCGTCCTGTAATAAATAGCATACTAAAGAGTGGTCGCATTATCCGATCTCGACTTGGACTAAGATATCAAATGTTGACACCGGAAATTGCAATTGATCACAAGCTAAACCGAACAAGTGGCGCTTGGATAGCAACGAGTGACAACGATGCGGAAGTAATTACCAAGGGCGGTCCGGCGGAAAAAGCAGGCCTGAAGGAAAACGATATAATTTTTGAAGTCAACGGCATAAAAGTTGAGGGTAAAAATACACTTCAATCAATAATTCAACGATACAAGCCTGGCGATAAGATTGGTTTGAAGATTTTGCGTGGGAATAACGTATTAGTGCTTGTAGTTGAGTTGGATGAATTTAAGCTTTAATGTTAGACATAAATAAGTGTAAAAATTATTTTTCGTTTCTTGAATTTGGATTGGGATTTATCCACAGCCTGCTCACTTGTAAAAAAAATTTGTAATATTATAATAAAGTTGTTATCATTATCCTACAAGGAGAATAGCAGCAAAGCTATTCTTTTTATACATATTGTATTAAGCTAATAAATTACGAAAATGATAGAAATCAAAAATTTAAGCAAAAAATTTGGTAATACTGTAATCCTAGATGATTTGAACTTGGAGGTGAAGAAAGGGGAGATTCTCGGTTTTCTTGGTCCGAATGGTGCTGGTAAATCTACCACCATGAAAATCATAACTAGTTTTTGGACACCGACAAAGGGGACGGTAAAAATAGATGGTGTTGATGTTCTTGAAAATTCAATACTTACGCGCGCCAAGATCGGCTACTTACCAGAAACAGTTCCATTGTATGACGACATGAGAGTTTATGAATATTTACGATTTATTGCGGAGATGAGAGGGATACCTAGGGATGAGATAAAAGGCAGGATAAAAGAAGTAGTCGCAGACTGTGGTTTGTCTGCAGTTATTAGAAAACCAATTGAAGAATTATCGAAGGGATACAGACAGAGAGTTGGCTTGGCACAAGCGATTGTCCATAAACCAGATATATTGATTTTGGATGAACCCACAACTGGTCTTGACCCAAACCAAATTTCCGAAATTAGGGAACTAATCAAAAAAATTGGCAAAGAAAAGACGGTTATTTTTTCGACTCACATATTGAGCGAGGTAAGCGCGACTTGTGATCGCGTGGTAATTATTAATAAAGGTAAAATTGTTATTGAGGGTACGCCAGCAGAACTAGCGAGGAAAGCTGGTGGTAAAGAAAAGACTTATGTAAAAATAAAAGGGCCAAAAGCGGAGATACTACAATTTTTTAATAACATGGAAAAAGTGGAAAACGTTGTTGAGAAAGATAAAGAAAGTGATGATGTTTTTGGCTATATAATTGAAGCAAAGGATGATGCTGACATTCGCGAGGATTTATCCAAAGCCGTTATGAATCATGGTTGGAGCATCTTGGAATTCAGTAAAAACACTGTGAGTCTTGAAGATGTATTTAAAGAGTTAACCAAATAATGTACTAATATTGTAATACAAAGCTATGAACAAAGATTACATGAAAACAACTTATTATCTGTTCAAAAAAGAATTAATGACTTATTTTAATTCACCGATTGCTTATATTTTTATCGGTGTTTTTTTGGTTGTCGGCAATTGGTTATTTTTCAAGAATTTCTTTTTGTATGGACAGGCGAGCATGAGACCATATTTTGATTTGTTGCCCTGGATTTTTCTTTTTATGTCACCGGCGGTAACTATGCGCTTGTGGGCCGAAGAAAAAAAGTCAGGCACGATAGAGTTTTTATTAACTCTTCCTTTGACGGATTGGCAAGTAGTGATTGCCAAGTTTTTGAGTGCTTTGGCATTCGTGGCTCTCGCACTTGCCCTGACATTTACCCTGCCGATTACCGTAGCCAGTTTGGGTGATATTGATATGGGACCGGTTATCGGTGGCTATATCGGCTCATTGTTTTTGGCTGGGTCCTATTTGGCGCTCGGTTTACTTATTTCGAGTTTGACCAAGAATCAAATTATCGCTTTTATTTTGGGCCTTGTCGCATGCTTTTTGGTGTTTATCATCGGGACCGATTTTGTTATATATAGCGCACCGCAGTTTTTAGTGCCAATTCTAAAATTTATTGGATTGGGAGGGCATTTTTATAATATTGCCAAGGGGATTATTGACACCAGGGACTTGCTTTACTACACTTCATTTATTTTTTTATTCCTTTGGCTCAATGCCAGAGTAATCGAATCACGTGGCTGGAAATAAAATTTTTTCTTTGGATATAATTTCAAAACATAAGTAATAAAAAGCATAGATATGGAAAATAATAAATTCAAATTAAAGAAAACAGATCTTACAATCACCGTTGCGCTTCTCCTCGGTATTATAATAGTAGTTAACTTTTTTTCCTATAGCATTTTTTATCGATTAGATTTGACTGATAAAAAAGTGTATTCGATTTCCGATGCGAGTAAGAAGACCGTAGCAGAATTGAATGATATCGTAAACATCAAGGCATATTTTTCTGGATCACTACCAAGTCAATTATTGACACTTCGACAAGAAGTAGAGGATACTCTGGAAGAGTATGTCGCTTATTCTGGATCCAAGATAAAGCTTGAAGTGATAAATCCCGATGATGACGAAAAATTGAAAACAGAGCTAAATTCAAAAGGAATTCCCGAGCTTACCTTCGAAGTGGTAGAAAAAGACAAGCATCAACTAATCAAAGGGTACATGGGGATAAGTATTAATTATGGTGATAAATCAGAAGTAATTCCTGCCATCAAACAAGATGTTAGTGATTTGGAATATCAACTAACAACAAAAATCAAAAAAGTATCGAGTGGAAAAATTCCCATCGTTGCGTTCTTAACTTCACAAGGTTCGATTGAAATAGAAAAAGGCTTGAGCGTAGCCAGAGAAAAACTAAGTGAACTTTATGATATTCAGGAAGCAACTTTGAGTGAAAAAGATCCAAGCATCGATGATGAGGTGAGCACTTTGATTATTGCTGGCCCCAAAGAAAAGTTTAATGATGATCAGTTAAAAGCAATCAACAAATTTTTGAGCAAAGGGAAATCACTTCTAGTTTTACTGGATGGTGTAAATATCGGTGATGGATTAACAGCGGCAGCAAATGCCAGTGGCCTTGAGACATTATTGGACAAATATGGCATAAAAGTAAATAAGGATTTAGTGGCAGATCCACAAAGTGGTATGGCCTCATTTTCACAGGGTTTTTTCTCATTTAGTACGCCCTATCCTTTTTGGCCAAAGATTATTGGCACTGGGTTCGCTACCGATTATGCGGCAGTATCAGGACTTGAAAATGTCGTTTTGCCGTGGGTGAGTAGTGTTACAGTCAATGACGAATTACTGAAAAACGTGTCAGTTAGCAAGTTGCTTTCAACCACGAATAAATCGTGGGCAATAGCAGATAATTTCCAAATATTACCCAATCAGACAATTAGCCCAAGCACAGATTTGAAAAAATTTGATTTGGCGGTATCAGTAAATGGTGAAATAAAAAACGCTTATCCACAAAAAGGTGAAAATGATAAATTTCAAGCGAGGATTGTTGTGGTGGGAGACAGTGATTTTGCAACCGATGGCTTTGTAAATAGCAACCCAGACAATTTGAACTTATTTCTAAATCTAGTCGATAGCATAAGCATGGATGACGCCTTGATCAAAATACGATCAAAGGCCGCCGTAAACCGACCAATTGATGAAACAAAATTAGACGACACAAAGAGACTTACACTGAAGTATTTTAATGTCTTCGGTATCACTGTTATCGTTTTGGTACTAGGTATCGGTCGTTATTACATGCGCCGAAGAAGCAGATTTATCGATGATTTCTAAAAAATTACAAATAATCTTTATAATATGAAAGTTCTTAAATTTGGAGCAATTTGGTGTGTTGAGTGTTTGGTAATGAAGCCAATGTGGAAAGAGATTGAAAAAATGATACCTAAACTGGTAACTGAATACTATGATGCAGATGAGCATCCAGAAAAATTAACAGAATATGCCGTAAATGATATCCCGACTTTTATTTTTTTGGATGGTGACGGAAAAGAGTTGATGCGCCTGACTGGTGTACAGAATAAAGATTTTTTGATTGAATCAATTAAAAAAAATATTGATAAATAAAAAGTAGGCAATTTTTTTATAGTTTAGGAATTGTTATTCCGGACAAATTAAATGCAATTAGCTTTTTTATTAATACTAAAAACCACTATGAATAAAAAAAATTTAATTTTGGGAGGATTGTTGCTAGTTTTATTGGTTTTGGCTTTTGTGTATCAAGGCCCCTTTGGCGATTGGAGGAAAAAAGAAAAAAAAGAACTAAATATTTTTTCTGATCTCAATGTCGACAATGTGAACAAAATTGAGCTGAGTGGATCAAAGGGGAAAAAGGTATTTGTAAAAAATGCTAGCCTATGGCAAGAAGAAGGAATAAAGAATTCCATGCTCAACAGTCAGGCAGTAGATTCAGCTTTGTCGTCCTTAAAACAATCAAAAGAAGAAAATCCAATATTGATTAGCGAGTTAGCCGATAAACAAGCAGATTTTGAAACAAGCACTGAGAAAGGTTATAAAGTGGTTTTGAAGAATGGCGATGAAGTTATAAAAGATTTTGTTATTGGTAAAAATACCAATGATTTTAGAGGTTCTTATGTAAGCGAAACAGGATCAAATAAAACTTATATTTCAAGTATTAATCTAACATCAGTTTTTGGACATGACGACTGGTTAAATAAAAGCATCTTTGTGGCCGAGAGCTCACCAATCAACAAAATTCGTTTTCAGTATCCGAGTCGTGAATTTACAGTGGAAAAACCTTGATCGACTTATTGGAGAACAGGTTCCAAGAGAAATTGTAAAGTCAATTCTAATTCATCTTGGCATTCGCATTGAAACTGAATCTGCATCAGGACTTAAATTAAGCATTCCTCCGTTCAA
>JBBRXK010000058.1:0-6215 GCA_038248465.1 Patescibacteria group bacterium
CGGCTTGACCTGCCAGCTGCCATCCGGATCGGCCGAAAGGATGCCGCGCTGGAACTCGGTGCGCCCGGGCGCCTTCTTCAACTGTGCGGTACAGGTCGCCTTGAACACCGGCAGTAGCGGCAGCGGATCGCGGCCCATCATCTTCCACAGCGGCTCACGCACGAACTGGTAGAAGGTGACCATCACCGACACCGGATTGCCGGGCAGGCCGAAGAAATGCGCGCCGCCGATCTTGCCGTAGGCCAGCGGCCGACCCGACTTCATCGCGATCTTCCAGAACACCACCTCGCCCATGCGGTCGAGCATCTGTTTGATGAAATCGGCTTCGCCGACCGATACGCCGCCGCTGGTGATCACCACATCGGCACACGCAGCGGCCTGAGCGAACTGCGCTTCCAGCAGTTCCGGCTGGTCGCGCACCACGCCCATGTCGATGAAGTCGATGCCCATGCGCGAGAGCATGCCGTGGATCGTGTAGCGGTTGCTGTCGAACACTTGTCCTTCGCCGAGCGTGCCGCCGATCGATACCAACTCGTCACCGGTGGAGAAGAAGGCGACGCGCAGCTTCCTGAACACGGTCACCTCGCCGATGCCGAGCGAGGCAATCAGGCCGATCTCGGCTGTTGATTCGTCTCAGCAATAACGCCTATTTTTCCCTAGCACTATAATTGGTAAATACACCATATACCACTGCTATACATTTGGTCAAGTTGACAAACAGTTGATACCCTGCGAATAAATGGCTAATTTCTGTGGAAAAACTAGGTCAAAGCAGTGGATAATCTGTGGGCAAGCAATACTTATTGGGCACATTTGTTTAAAATATCTTGATATAATGCTTAATATTAGCAATTCTCCGTTCTTGATTGATATTCACAGTTATTACGTCAAATTGCGCTCGATCTAGGTCTAAATTATGTATTTTTATATAGGCCTGGATAGCTTTCTTGATGTTCTTTATTTTTTTCGCATCAATTGCTTCTTCGCCCGATAATTTTGAAAATATATTTCTGGTTTTTACTTCAAAAAAAACTATTATTTCTTTATTAATAGCAATTATATCGATTTCTTGGTGCGATATTTTTATATTTCTAGCTATTATTTTGTAGCTATTTTTTAGTAAATATTTGCTCGCCATGTCTTCACCAAAGTTACCAATTGTTTTTTTGTAATACATTTTTTTTCTTAATTTATGAGAAAGTTCGTTTATACCTTGGAAGTTTTAATATTCTCGATGCAGATATTAAAACAAAAATTATTAGATTAAAAAAAATGGGCAAATCGCCCATTTTCATTATCTAAAATAGCTATCGCACTAGGGAATATATTTGTTGTATTCCATTTTTTTTTCGTACTCTTTTTTTAAACCCGGAATTTTTTTATATTCTTTAAAAATAAAAAATAACCAAACAAGCATGGTGCCTAACCAGAGGAGTGGAATAATGCGCGCCGACAAAAAGACTGATTCTTCATATTCAAAAAACAGAATAAATATAGCCAAAACCAAATTACTAATAGCAAAAGCGTTTAGTTTTCGCCATAATCTAAAATATATATTATTTTTTCTTTTTTTGGCGATAGAAAATGCCACGATTATTGAAATAAATAGAATTATCGCAAAAACAAAAGCGATTATACCGTAATAGTGCAAAGCGCCCGGTCTCATGTTGAGCAAATACGCAGCGGAAAAAAATTTTAACATATTCTGTCTTTTTAATTATTTATAATAATTAAAATATATACTAAAGCTTGTTAAAAATCAAGCCGTAGTGATATTTACCAGCACGAAACTCATCTGCTAGATGCAGTCCTTGTTTTTGCGCCACTTTAATTATGTTCTTATCATCGACCCTGTCCTCTGGTATTGGCCCAAAGGGCAAGACAGTTTTATTCCACTCGACAATCAAAATATTTCCACCCTTTTTTAAGAGGCGCATTACTTCGCGAATTATTTCTGCTCGGTGTTTTGATTGATGTAGTGTATTGATAAGTAAAACCAAGTCCAAACTGCCCACTTCTATTTGTGTCCCTCTAAACACCTCGAGATTGCTCCACACGGGAATTATGTTGTGCCTGTTTTCGGCGTGAGCTTTTCTTTTAACACTTTCGAGCGACGATTTCAAAATATCTACCGCATAAACCTTGCCGTTTTTACCCACCAGATCAGCTGCCAAAAAAGAAAAGTGACCAAATCGTCCACAACCAAGATCAGCGACAAGCATGCTCTCGGCAATCCCCGCTTTATCAAAAATTAATTTCTCGTTTAATAGTTTATCAATTTGTGTAGTGTTCATAAAATATTTTTAGGTCTAAGCGTTTCAATTTTCCCTATCTCAGTATTGCCTTAGTCATAGGTAAATCTTGATTCTATTATACAATATTTAGCGGCATTAAACAACTCTAGTTTTTTGTTAAGTTCGTCCGCAATAAACTGTTAATTGAAAAAAACAATATTTATTTAAATTGCTCTTGACCCAAAAGTGAAGAAGCGCAAAATCTATAAGCGTTCCTGGTAAGAGCAAATTATATATTTCTGATTTATATCCAAGTCAATTCTTTCTGCGTCTCTTGGTTTGGCACAAGTTTAATTATATAACTTATAAGCGGGGCAGTTGAAGCAAAACAGGATTAAATAAAAAATATGCTAAATATGAAAAAATAAAAAACAAAATTAATTGAAGTGTGTTTCTTTTTTTCTATTTTTTGTATGAGTATATGTGTAATAGTTGTCAATTTATCATGCCCCTTGGGCACACCTTTGTCATCCGACCGGGGCGGAGCGAAATGGAGAGATTTACAATACAAGAACATTTTGACTATCTTGTCTTATAGGCGAATAACATTCTTAAGTTTTTTAAAAAATTATCTGATTGTCCACGCATTATAGATCTCTCCTCGCTTCGCTCGTCGAGATGACAAAAGGGGTAGTGCTCTTCGGAATTACAATGGTGGCGATGCTCATAGAGATGACAAAATTTACTAATTTTTTTATAGAAATTTTATTACACAAGATTTTCTGAAAAAGCATATTTTTTACTTCGGTTTTTTTACCCACGGGAGTTCGGGAATGTCATTATAACCCTTACTATCTGCATTATTTGAAATGGATTAAATATTAATCCAAAAAAAAGAATAAACATTATGCCCCCATCTTTTTGTTTTTCACAATCAAATCTGCTACAGGGCGGAAGGATTTGCGGTGGATGGGGCATGGTCCGAATAGTGCTAAGCGTTCCAGGTGTAGTTTTGTGCCGTAACCCTTGTGTTTGTCAAAACTATAATTCGGATAAAGACCGTGTTGCGCCAACATGATCCGATCACGAAATACTTTGGCGACAATCGATGCGGCGGCGATACAAAACACTTTCGAATCCCCTTTTATTATGCTCTTTTGTGCGGTGCTCAGATTTCTGATCGCCATACTCCCGTCTACCAAAATAAAATCTGGCTTTACTTTTAGGGCACCGATAGCTTTTTTCATAGCCAAAAAACTGGCTTCCAGAATATTTATTTTATCGATCGTTTCATGGTCACACATTCCGATGCCGACATGCGGAATATTTTGCAAAATCAAATCATATAGATGCTCTCGTTTTTTTTCACTAATTTTTTTGGAATCATTAACCTCACGAATCAACTCCTCAATGATCTGATCTTCGCGAGAAATCATCACGCAAGCAGCGACTACGGGACCAGCGAGGGGTCCGCGACCAACCTCATCGATGCCACCAACGTATTTGATGCCTTTGGCAAATAAATAATTTTCTTCTTGTAAATCAAGCATCAGTATTGTGTAAACATTTATTTTTTTATACTCCTATCAAAAATAGTATGTACTTCCTTGCCTTCACTGAGTTGAATATATTGATATGCAGACAGTGCGGCAATAGTAGCCTGTCCATTTGCCGAGGAAATTTGTTTGAAAGGGATTTGGGTTACATCGCCACCAGCAAAAAGTCCTTTTGTTTTTGTACGACAATGATCGTCGACTACTATCTCACTCCTATCATTGCGCTCAGCCAAGTCAGCAACCAAATCAGTGTGCGCAACCCGGCCAATTTCAATAAACACGCCATCAACAAGAATTTCGCGCTCCTGCTCAGCATCCTTCAGCAGAATAACTTTTTCCACTTTTGTGCCTCCATTTATTTCCTTTACGACACTGTTCAGACAAAGTTCAATATTTTCCCTCTCTCTGACTTCTTTCACGAGAACTTCGAAAGCCTTAAAATTTTCATTACGATGGACCAAATACACTTTTGCGGCGATTTTTGATAATACTTCAGCAGCGTCAAGAGCCGCATTCCCACCACCCACCACTACCACAGTTTTGTTTCGGTAAAATGGTCCGTCGCAATTGGCACAATAAGTGACACCTTTGCCCGAAAACTCAAGCTCACCTTTGATAGCCAGCCTTCTGGGAGATAAGCCCATACAAACAATTACAGTTTTGGTAGTAAATTTTTCTGTATTTGTATCTATTTCAAAGTTTCCATCCTCTTTTTTAGTGATATTTTTTACCTCTGAGATCTTAATTTCAACTCCCAAGGCCTCTACCTGCTCTTTTATATTGTTTATTAGCTCAAAACTTTGAATATTTTTGAAACCAGGATAATTTTCGATCTCCGAGGCCCACATAACCTGACCACCCACATCCTTGCTCAAAATCAAGGTTTTCATTTCTCTTCTTGCTGCATAAATTGCTGCTGTCATCCCGGCTGGGCCGGCGCCGATAATAATTGTGTCGAACATACTTTAATACATATTAGCGTGGACTTAAGTCGTTTATCCCCCACTTATCCACTAATTTTATTATTTAATATTAGCCATTATATAGAATTTTCCACTCTTATCCACATTTTTCCACACATCAAAAACTTTAGTCTAGAGTATTGTGGACTAAAGTATTTTTGAGTAAATTTTTTTGTATTTTTTTTCATTTTTTTGAATTATTTTTTTTGTTTCTTTTTATTATGCTTTATTTCATTTGTTATAATTCTAATCCTTTTCTTTTAACTTGTCTAGTTAATAACTAAATAATGATTAATGGCAAAAAAATTGTCTTCAGCAAGTTTTTCTGAGTGTTCTAAATAGAACACCCATTGTGACTTAGTAATACAAATGATTCAATTAGAAGATCCCCATCTATTAAATAGGGCTCTTTAGGAATTTGTGTTGTGAATTGGCACTGATAATATAGCATAAGTTTGCGTTTTATGCGGATTGTATCATAAATTGTGTCTTGGGGTTTTTCTCTTTTCTATTTCTACCCGGCTTTAGCTGAGTGTCCGAGAGCTTTTATCGCGCATAGGACGTAGCTTTTCAGGAGGCTAAAGCCTCGAAGACCCGAGTTAAAACTCGGTAGAAAAAAACAGATACACTTTTTTACGGCCTCTCTTTAAGCATCATAGCCACTTCGGCTGATAGCCCACTCTTGTGTCCCCCCCCCCTCGCGAAGCACAGCTACTTCTCTTGTGTTACTCCTGCGAGCTCACCCCTCTCACGAGTCACCTCTGGCGAGCATCGATACTTCTCTCCTGCCACCCTGGGCGAGCGATAGCGAGGGAAGGGAGTGATACGAGAAGTGGCAACGCCCGCCGGGGGTGAAACGAGACGAGGTTTATTGTACGCTTTACAATTACGACAATTTTATAAAAAAGTTAAGCAGTTTTAAATAATTCGCATTTTCCCCCTCTCCTTTGCAAGGAGAGGGCTGGGGTGAGGAATTTTATCCAAAATATTTTTTCCAACACTTTTTGTCTACTATACCTGTTTTAATCTATTAATTCCTCGTAGACTTACCTCTAGTTTTTCTTGCAGGAAGAGTTTGAGAAAAATTGGGTTTCTCAGGCAAATAATTTTTTCACTGATACCTCGCGGGCTTGCTCGGGGATATCTCATTGAAATATATATATTGAAATAAAATGGGATCACCCATTTAAATTCAATTACTTCATTGTGCGTGAATGTTGGCAAACACAATTGGTAAATAACAGTATCCCTCTACCCTTTTTAGTGGCAACAAATAGCTTTTCGAGAATCACCCTGGGTTAAGAATCTAAAACGCTTTAGTGATAATAGTTGTCTGTACGTTTGCCATTAATGCACCATTTATTTCTTGGCCCCGTTCTGGATTATGGCTGGGGTAGGAAAGTGTTTTGTAATATATATTTAAGTCTACAGTCTTGTAGACTAAACTAAAATTAATTCAATAA
>JBBRXK010000059.1:0-6213 GCA_038248465.1 Patescibacteria group bacterium
CATTTCCGCTGAAATTTCTTACGGCAGGGGTTCACGTCCAAGATCTTGGATAAGCTGTCTTTCTATCTGCTGAAATTTATTGATTGTTTCCACCATATGCACTGGAATACGGATAGTTCTCGACTGGTCAGCCAGCGCCCGCGTAATCGCCTGACGAATCCACCAAGTAGCATATGTAGAAAACTTGAAACCTTTGCGATACTCAAATTTTTCAACCGCTCGAAACAAACCGATATTTCCTTCCTGGATCAAATCAAGCAAAGATAGACCCTTGGCGCCAGTAAACTTCTTGGCGATTGAGACCACAAGACGGAGATTGGCTTCAATCAATTTCATCTCTGCCTCACGATCGCCCTTTTCTTTACGTTTGGCCAATTCAATTTCTTCCTCGTATGACAAAAGGTTTACCTTGCCAATCTCTTTGAGATACATCTGGATTGAATCAGCGCTCAAGTTTGATAAATCAGTAAACTCCTTCTTGCCGATAATATCATTTACGCCGCTCTTATTCATGGACTCAGTGTTTATATCCAAAATACGACCAGTGTCTTCCACGATCTGCACCCCGCATTGTTGTAAGCGTTCAAGAAATACTTCAAATTCAAAAACATATTCCTCTACTTCAGGAAAAATATAGAGAAGTTCAGTTTCTGTAATAAAGTTACGTGAAACACCTTTTTTTATCAAATTATCAATTTGTGCGTCCGTTGGTTTCACAATCTCTTTCTTTTCTTCAATCTTTTTTTCTGCCTTCTTGACTGGTTTTTCAATCTTCTTGACTGGCGCTTTTTTCGCTATTACCTTTTTAGAAATCGGTTTTTTTTCTGGCTTGGCGACACTCTTCTTTGTTGGCGTTTTTTTTACTTGTTTGGGCATAACTTTTTTAACAGGTTTCACTGTTTTTGTTTGACGCGTCTTTTTATTAATTGTCTCTTTCTTTTTTGCCATCTTGTTTAAGAATATTAGAGAGTGTAATAAATTTTAGCTCCCCACGCTTCATTGAATAACCAAATTTAAAATATATATAATTCTCGAGAATTATCAATTTTGGAAATTAATTTTTGCGAGTGGATATAAAAACTATTTAGTTAATTCTCTAAATTCATCAGACAACAACTTGAGCTCTTTCATTAGCTCTCTGCTCGTTTTTTCATCGTTACTTGATTCTGATCGAGCGATTCGGGCTTCGATGTCTTTCATTTTTTTACCAAGAAAGGCTTTTTTTAGCAGTATAATTATACGAATCATTTCAGCCTTGGCGCTGTTAAAATCGTAATCAAAATATTCCTTATCACCCAAAAGGACCAGCTTGTCTACTATTGCGAGCTGGTCGTTTAGATTTTCATAATTAAGTCTTTCTGCACTTTTATCTATTATGGCCTTTTTGGGGCTATTTTCCAAGAATGCTTTAAAATCATTCAAATCAAATGGTTTTGAAGCATTCCTATTGTCCTTATTATTTCTACTGCTATTATAAAATAAAATTAAATATTTGTAAATATCTCGCAAATAATCCCCCTTCACAATCTCTACTTGCATCGATTGCATGGAAAAATCAATCAATTCAAAAAATTTCATCAATATTGCCAAAAATAATTCCGATAATTGTCCCTCCCTACTTATTTCCACTTTTTTGTACGGCTCTAGTGGCGAGGGTGTCTCGTCCCTTCTGTACTCTCTTGTGTTTTTGGCGTTTTCCTGTAACGCTTCACGCAACACGCCTTCATCAACACCGATCGATTCCGCCAATGCTTTGAGCCAATGTGATTTCTCAATATTATTTTCCATACTAGCAATTATCGGTAACAACTTGGCGGCAGCTGTGCGGCGACCTTCGATTTTTGATAGGTCGAGTGAGGCAAAAGTCCGGTCAAAATAATACATCATCATGTGCTTGGCGTTTTCAAGCGCCTTGTCCCAAGAATTTTTATTTTCCCTAATACACTGATCTGGATCTTTGCCATTTGGCACCTCTATCACAGTGACATTTATATTTTGCTTGAGCGTTTCTCTGATTCCCCTGTCTGCCGCCATGTGACCAGCATCATCCACATCAAAGGCCAGCGCAAAATTACTCGTAAACCTTTTGAGCATCGCAATTTGTTCTTTGGTCAGGGCAGTTCCTGACGAAGCCACCACATTCCGGTAGCCAAATTGGTGGGCGGTAATCGCGTCCATCTGTCCCTCCATGATTATCACCTGATCATTTTGCTTGATGGCTTGCTTGGCTCGGTCAAGCGCAAAGATAGTTTGTGATTTATTGTATAACACTGTTTGTGGTGAATTGACATACTTTCCCATCTGTTCGGTCGCTTCTCGCTCGGGACTGACGCGCGCGGTAAAGGCCACCGCGTTGCCATTGGCGTCGTTGATAGGAAACATGATACGTCCGCGAAACCGATCAAAAAAACTTTTTCGCTGTGTCTGCTCAATTATCATGCCCGTCTTCTCTATCTCTCTTTCATTGTAACCCTGCTTTTTTAATTCTTTGAGGAGCCCGTCCCAAGCTTCGGGACTATAACCAATCTGCCATTCCTCGATTGTTCCTTTATCAAGTCCGCGTTTAGCCAAATATTCTCTCGCTGATTTGGCATCAGGACTATCGAGTAGATAGTTGTGATAAAATCGGCGTGAGATTTCAACAATATCGAGAAGACGCATTCGCTCCGACGCTTCACGTGGATCTTGTCGCTTGAGATTCACACCCGCCTTGGGCGCCAAAATACGAAGAGCCTCCACAAACTCTATCCCCTCAAGCTCCATAATAAATTTAAAAATATCACCACCCTTGCCACAACCAAAACAATGCCAAATCTGTTTATCTGGACTCACCATAAAAGATGGTGACTTTTCATTGTGAAATGGACAGCGAGCTCGAAAATTCATCCCCGCCGGTGTGAGCTGAATATAGTCCTTGATAAAATCAACAATGTCTAATTTATTTTTTATTTCTTCTGATGGTTGCACGGGTTCAATTTTTAATTTGAAATTTGTAAACAATTTTCAATGAATTAATGACTTAATTTTTAAACGGCTAACTATTTTATTTTGTTTAAAAAATTATGTAATTAAAAATTAAAAATTTTTCTAAACAAGCTTTTCTTTGGAACTGTCGCGTCACCCATCGGATAAGTCCCTTGCCCAATTTTAGTCTCCGTATTAGCATCTGAAATATTTTGTCCGCTGAAAGCTGCACTTGTCGGTACATTTTGTCGTAGCAAATTTTTGAGACGCGCTATCTCTCGCTCAACTACCGCTCCATCATACTCAGCATTGTGCATATGATTCCCTTGATAACTCGCCTGCTTCTGATCAAGATGCAGGTTGAACTCCACCTTTTCACCCAAATCTTTTATATACATATGTAGTCGCGGGTAATGATCTCGAGTCAAACGTAACACAAAAGAGTCCTGATCAGTGTGATGACTATGAATATGCGCATAGCCCGCCCGAGTCCTAATAAACTGCTCTGCCTGCTCACTTAAATATTTTTTTTGAATTGTTATTTTCATAAATATATATTTTTTGCAATTAAGTTACCGTGCTTTACACACCCCGCCCTTCGGGCACCCCTCTCAAGAGGGGACTTTTTTTAAATGAATAACTTCTAAGCAAGCTTGGGACAATGCCTTGATTAAACCCTAATTTAAAAAAATAACCCATCACAATCTTAACTACAACAAAAAACTTTCGCCTTCTCCCAACTCTCTTTATACAAACGCAAAGTATCAGCTTTGTTTGGTAAATTCTTAAGCGACTCATACGCACAATTCTGTAATTTTAATCTTAGCTGTGCTTCTTCAATCAATCTTGTCATCGCAATCACTAAAGCATTTTCATCGCCGACTGGCACCACTAGCCCACTTTCATTATTTTTGATAAGCTCGCCGGCGCAACCAACATCCGTCATAATGATTGGTAGTCGCGAATAAGCTGCCTCTACTATCACTCTCCCCCACCCCTCGTAATTCGAAGACAAGACATAGGCATCGGCGCGAGCATATTCATCATTAACATTTTCTACCCAAGGAATAAACTCCACTGCTTCATTAAGTTTCATTTCGGCGACTTGCGCTTTTAACTTGTCTTCTAGTTTGCCTCGCCCAATTAACCGCAGTCTAGTCTCGGGAAATTTTTCATACACTTTTGCAAAAGCATTTATTAAAAGTGACAAATTTTTCTGCGCCACAAATCGTCCCATACTTAAAAAAACAAATCCGGTCCCTGCAGAATCTTGGCGAAGTGGGGCAGAATCCAAGCTAATGTCCGTCATCACTGGCACCACCACAATCCTCTCCTTATCTATACGCAAATCATCTATCAAATATTGCCTAATCCGTTCGCTCACTACTCTGATACTACTCGCTTTTGTAATTAAATAGCGACCCAAGAAAAACCTAAAATAATTTAACAAGCTCTCATTTTTCCAATAATCTCGACTAAAAAAATCGCCATGCTCTTGCGCGTTCCAAGCTATCCCATATTTTTTTTGGAGTAAAAACCCAATCAACCCGAGCTCAAACACATCCTGAGTAGTTATTACCTCACAACAAAATTTATTGCGCAATATTTTAGCCAGAACATACATTTTCCAAAGTTTAAGTGGTCGACAAAATCCCTTTACCCCATAAATCGTAACTTGGTCTGACAAAATTACATTCACGTCCTCTGGGGCAGGTACTATCATATAATATTTATCAACCAAAGCGCCATACTCGATAGTTTTTTTTGCCAAGATAGAGCCTTTGTCCAAAACCGAATTGTCGAGGCTTAAACTTATTATTTTCATAAGTCACGAATAACTTTTATTAATTCTTCGATCATATTTGGGCGCGCAAATTTTGGTAAATTAGCTTTGGCGTTCCTCGTAAATATTTTTGCCTGTTCAGGGTTATCAAATATTTTTTTGATAGCGGTCGTTAAGGCGGTTTTGTCGTTGTAAGCCACCAACAGACCGCTCACATTATTTTCAATTAGCTCCGGATTACCACCGACACTGGTTGTGACTATAGGGATCTCAAAATTCATAGTCTCGATTAGTAAGTGCGACAAACCTTCGTAGCCGGTATTAAGCACAAATAAATCACTCGCCTTGATAAACTCCCAGAGTTTTTTTTGTGGCAGTGGACCTTGAATAATTATCCGTTGCCCTTGGCCCATGTCGCTCACCTTCTTTTTTAAATATTCTTCGTCTGGGCCAGAACCAATAATAAATAATTTTAAGTCACGATACTCATCGCCCAGCTCGCAAACCGTCTCAATTAATGCATCAAAACCTTTCCACGGCACCAAGCGACTAGCCGAGATAATGGTGCGACTATTAAAGCCATTTAATTTGCGGAGCTCATCTCTGTCTCGACTTAGATTGACTGAATCAACCGAATTATAAATCACGCTTACCTCCCCGCTACCAAGTCCCCAGTTCAGCACAATTTTTTTGAGATACTCGCTCGGCACAATTACTCTGATCGCACCATGCACGACAAATATTTCAACGATTCGCCATAACTCGACGCGAAAAGAATAATTTTTATTTTGAAATTCATCCAGTAGCTCCTCGACACCAGCGCGCTGTTGTCCTTGCTCCCAGGCAAAATCCCCCACGACTTTTAAAAAATAATTTTTACCACGCAATCGTGCCGCCAAATAACTGGGCAGCCCCTCGCTCACCGGGCCTTGCACGTAAATAATGTCCGCCCATTTGGCATGTCGCCACACCGCCAAGAAATATTTAAAATATCTAAAGACTACGTTTTGTCGGCGACTAACTCTAAATATTCCCTCGCTCTTGTCCACTTCTTCTGGCTCGCCATAGCAAACAACTCTAATGCCAAAATCTTTTTTTCCTAACTCCGCCTTGATAGTTTCGGAATAAGTGGCTGGCCCACCAAGGTCGGGCGGGTAAATACCGCTCGCGATTAATATTTTTTTGTAAACTTTTTTTTCTTGCAAGCCTACTTCTTTCACTTTAAAAATTATTTTATACAAAAAATAATTCATAATCGCGAGTGCTCCCGACATAAAAATCTGTGCCAAAATGTAGTGAACTAAAATCTTCTCAACGAGCACATACATACCACCCGAGTTAAGTGCCATTCCAAAAATACCTACCAAAAAATATTTAAGTAGCTGTTTATGCATGTCCTTGGTAGTTGTACCCGAAAATGTCCAGAATTTTTGCAGAGTAAAGCTAACAAAAAAAGCTACTACAAA
>JBBRXK010000060.1:0-6134 GCA_038248465.1 Patescibacteria group bacterium
CATACAGTCCATCAAGCGCCGTCAAAGCGTTTTGATATGAGAGCGCGGCGACATCGGCTTGACTCTTGGCGGCTTGTTTTTGGAGTTCCAATCGGTTTTTTGTAGCCTCGTATTGCTTCTTCGCTGCACTCGCTCCAAAACTAGCCTGATCATTGCCGCTCTTGTTCCCCGCGCGCAAAGTATTCAGCGCTTGTGATGCTGAATCTTCTTGTTTTTTGGCCAATTCATAAGCGTTTTCTAAATTACTTATATTCAAATCACTACTCAAATCAGTGGTAGTTAGTAATTGTCTGAGTGCATTGGCGGCCGAAACCAGAGCATTGGCTTGATTTTGAAATGCTGATGCTTGTGCTTTTAATCCGGAAAGTGAAATGCCACTAGGGCTCGATGCTGGTAGGTTTTGTGAACTAATACTGTTGTCAAAAAGTAATTTACTTGCATCAGTTAATTTTTTTACAGCTGTAGCCAGTTTAATTATTTCATCAGCTTTTGTATTGTCAGAATTTCCTGCTACATTTTGCACAGCGTCGTAGGCCAAAAGAGCTGCGAAGTATGACGTTTTGGCATTTGTATATGAATCTAGATCACGTGCGCCCAAATTGTTTTTGTAATCTATCATCGCTGTTTTTTTGTCATCAAGCGCTGTTAGCTGATTTATACCATCAATAATTTGAAGACTTTGATCTCTGACACTAGTCATGCTTATGCGGGCGGTGCTTATATTATTTGAATTTGATTCACCAATAATCTTTTTTTGCTTATCCAAATTGTTTTTGGCAATTCCCGTGCCAAGCATCGCTTGTTCGAGTAACAGTTCTGCACTTTTGATAGACTCTTGACTGCTCGCGCTCAGATTGTCTTTTCCACTCACGGCTTGATTCTTGGCAATTTCGGCCTGCTCCAAATCTTTCGTTGCTTGTTCCAAAATATTTGCGTAACTAGTTTCGGCCAAGTGCAGTGAAGACTGCGCGAGTGAAACGCCGATTTGCGCTTGGCGGATTTGCGCTGAATCAAAATCAGCATAAATAGCGCCCTTAGCGTCATCGACGTTTAGGAGAATTTGTCCGGCAGAAACTTTGTCGCCCGCAGCAAAAGAAAAATTTTTGACAGTGCCTCCGACCTTGGCGATAATCTTTGCTTCTTGTTCGGAAGAAATTATTCCCGGAAACTCCAATGTCTCTTCTAGGGTTTTGCTATCTTTGACCATTCGTGCGGAGACGCCCAGTGGCTCAATAATCTCTGTTTTCTTTTCTTCTTTTTTGGTGCCACAAGCAGAAATTATCGAAGCGGTGCCGAGCAGTAATAAAATGGCTAAAAATTTTTTGGGATTTTTCATCTTTTTTATTTTAAGTTTAGGTATATTATAATTATTTCTTCACAACATTGAGAATTGTACTATAGCTACAAAAAAACGCAAGTAGTGATTGTAAAATATAGCCCAGAAAAAGGATTGTGTCAATCTAACAAAAAAATTTACAAATATTCAAAATTATTGTACAATTAAGAAAATAAATTAATTATAAATTTCATGTTAATAAAAAAACAGTTTTTGACCTTGTCTGATAAAATATTACTAGTTTTAACTCTTTTTTCCTTGATAGTCATCATTCTGACGCTATGCCTGACCGATGCGGAGATGGCGGATTTATTTATACTATCTTTCATTTTGTTTAATCTGTCTTTTGTAGTTGTTTTTTTTATTGGGAAATATTATTCCAAAAGATTGACAAGTATTATTTTCAAAATTGAAGAAATCGCGGCAGGTAATTTTTCCAAGAAGATAGTGGTTGACAAGCACGATGAGTTGGGTCAGCTTTCTCATGCTATCAACGAGTTAATGAGTCGCCTCAACACTGGCATTGCCCAAGACGTATCAAAGCATCAGGAATTATCCAGAGCCAAAACTGATTTTGTCGCCATCGCCTCGCATCAATTGCGCACGCCACTTTCCATAATAAAATGGTATATCGATTTTATTGTCGCGGGAGACGCGGGTGCCTTGAACGAAGAGCAGATGAAATATCTAAAAGAGGTATATACGAGCAATGAACGCCTGATCGAACTCGTCAACGCGCTTCTCGATGTATCACGCATCGATGTTGGTACATTTTCGATTGAACCAGAGCCAACCTCTATTACCGAAAGAGCGGACCAGGCCCTCGTCAAATTCCAAAAAGATATCATCGCCAAAAAACTAGTAATCGATAAAAAATATGACGAAATTCCGCAAATTAATCTAGATCCGAGGTTAACCAAAATATTTTTTGAAAACATTATTTCAAATGCGGTTAAATATACGCCCGTCGGGGGGATGGTGCAAATCGTGATTAGAAAGACAGAGAAAGATATCTTGATCAAAATTTCTGATTCAGGATGCGGTATTCCGCGGGAACAGCAACCCAAGATATTTACTAAAATGTTCAGAGCTGATAATGTGAAGAAGATAGAGTCGGTTGGTACTGGTCTTGGTCTTTATATCAGTAAAGCCATTATCGAAAAGAGTGGTGGCAAGATTTGGTTTCAATCACCGAGCTTTGATCTGCTTCTTAGTCCGAGCAATAACACGAAGGCACCGATAGATAAACAAAATCAGGGAACAACTTTTTTTATTACTATTCCGCTCAAAGGGATGAAAAAAAGAGTGGGCACAAAAAGACTGAATAGTGATTCTTGATCAATATAATTTTTTAATCTGGTTTCTAATATAAAAAATATGTCAAATGAATCTAAAAGGATATTAATCGTGGAGGATGAGATGGCCATGCGACACGCTTTGGCGGAAAAATTTAAAAATAGTGGTTTTGTAGTATTTACGGCTCAAGACGGCGAAGAAGGTTTGGCGCTTGCGGACAAGGAAAAGCCTGACTTGGTCATGCTTGATATTTTGATGCCCAAAATGGATGGCATAAGTTTATCGAAAAAAATCAGAGAGTCTTCCGCTTGGGGCAAAGACGTGCCGATAGTCATGCTCACAAATCTCAGTGACCCAGATTCTGTTTCCGAAGTAGCGGGCTATGGTGTTTTTGATTTTTTGGTCAAAACCGATTGGAAGCTAGAGGACGTGGTTATTTTTATCAAGAAAAAACTAGGCATGGCCTAGTTCTTTTGAATCGTCTATGATTTTTGATCCCGATCAGCAAGAAAAGAGTTTCTTAAAAATACTAGCAATAATGTTGCTAGTATTTATTGTTATAATAATTTTGCTAAATGTAGTTTAGTTTTTATTCTTTGGAAATGGTCTTGAGACATTTGGTACAGATTTTAATCTTGCCACCCTCAATAGATTTGGATTGAAGATTGATGTTTTGTCGTTTGTGGGTTTTTACATTAGAGTGAGAAACAGCTGTTCCTGCCTTGGAACTTCGTCCGCAAATATCGCATTGTTTTGACATAATATTGTTTTATTCGGTTTTGGTATCAATATTTAGAAAATAAAAAAGATGTAACCAAACACCCGATTTTGTTTATTTTTTATAGCAGGGTAAATATAACATGTAATTTAGTAAAAAGCAAGAGGGGTAATCAATGACCTAACTTCATCTTCTGAAATATTCAAATACCTAGATATTTTCATCCTGTTCATAGTCTTCTTCCTAGTATTTTTTTGTTGAAGGTGCTACCATTTATACAATAATTGTCTAGTCTAGCACATTTATTAAAATAAATCAATATTCGAGTGTCAGTGCGTCGAGTGTCAGAGCGCATTTATTGGTGTTGTTAAAATATCAGCTATGATATTTTGTTGACTTACTTTATTTATGCTATACTCAAAACAGTAAATTGTAAAATAATATAATCTTTTGATTTTAGCTAATATGAAGTATTTAGATTTTGTGAATAAATTTGAAGGTTTTAATTCCGTTTCCTTGCAAGAGATAAAAAATTACCAAGGAGGAATAAACTCTTCTCAAATTTCCAATTGGAAGAAAAAGGGCTTACTAAAGACGGTGAAGCGAGGATTTTTTGTTTTGCCAAATTTTAAAATTGATCCCCACCTATTGGCTAATGAACTAAACTATTCCTATATTTCTACGGAATACGCCTTGTCGTATTATCAAATGATTCCTGATATTGCTAGCTCCATTACTTCGGTTTCCAAGAATAGAAATGAAAAGTTTGATAACGAATTTGGAAAATTTATTTATAAAAAAATTTCCAAGCATTTATTTTTTGATTATATTTTGATGAAGAGTGAGGTTGATGGTCGTAATTTTAGAATAGCTACTCCCGAAAAAGCTTTATTCGACTTGGTATACTTGCGATCTGATTTGCGCGAAGAAACTGACTTTGAATCATTGCGCTTGACTTTGCCGAAAAACCTTGATATAAAAAAAATTAAAAAATTTGTCGAACTAGTTGCAGCGCCTCAAATAAAAAAACGACTTGTTAATTTTGTGTCCTATCTTTATGCTATCAGTAAATGAAATTTTAAAATATTATTCTGCGCAAGAAGCAAGGCAACCACGACACGCCCTAAAGGAATATCTACAATATAGAATTTTGGATATTATTTTTTCTTCAAAATATGGTGACCGTTTGATTTTTATGGGCGGTACATGTATCCGAATTGTTTATGGCTCTGATCGCTTTTCCGAAGATATAGATTTGGATAATTTTAATCTAAGTTCTGATGAATTTGAGGAGCTAATGAAAATAGTAAAGACTGAGTTGGAAAAAGAAGCCCTGGTAGTAGAGATTAAAAACGTACTTAAGGGTGTTTATCATTGTTACATAAAATTCCCGCAAATTTTATTTGATAATAAATTATCGTCATTAAAAGATGAGAAGGTTTTAATTCAAATTGATAGTTTTGGTCTTAAATCAAATCCTCATACAGAGGTTACTGTTATTAGCAAGTTTGATGTTTTTACGGAAATAAAAGTTTATCCTATTGAGACAGTGTTGGCGCAAAAAATATTTGCGCTCGTCGATCGTAAACGATTTAAGGGAAGAGATATTTACGACATGGTATATTTGTATTCGCGGACGGAACCAGATTGGAAATATTTAAAGAAAAATCTAAAAATTACTAATAAGGAGGAACTAAAAAATAAGCTTCTGAATTTCTTTAGTGCAAGTGATCTAAAAAAACTAGCAAGCGATGTTGAGCCGTTTTTACTTAATTCTAAAAAAATCATTCAAGTGGAAAAATTTAATGAATGGCTAAAGAGAAGATAACTCAAAAAATATTTTTTCATTTTTAATTTGCAATTAACTATGTCTACCGAAATCGCCATATTCCAAGTCGTGGTATTAATATTTTCGGCCATCATTCATGAATATATGCATGGCTGGATGGCGGATAGATTGGGGGATACTACCGCCAAGGATTTGGGGCGTCTTACTTTGAATCCGATTGTGCACATTGATCCGATTGGTTCGATTTTTTTACCTGCTATGTTGCTACTCAGTGGTTCATCTTTTTTGTTTGGTTGGGCGAAGCCGGTGCCCTATAATCCCTACAATCTTCGTGATCAAAAATACGGGGGTGCCAAGGTGGCGGTGGCGGGCCCTCTTGCCAATCTGATCGTGGCGATTGTTTTTGGTTTAATATTGCGTTTCGTGCCATTTGCTACACCAGAGATGTTCTATTTTATTCAGATTATTGTCTATATAAATATCTTGCTCATGGTTTTTAATCTGGTCCCCATACCACCTCTTGATGGATCTAAGGTGATACTCCCATTTCTGCCTACTGCCCTGCAAGAAAAGTTTATGATGCTTGAAAATTATGGCATGTTTCTGGTTTTTGCTTTTGTTTGGCTTGGTTTCGATCTTATTGTACCAGTCATCAGTTTTTTCTTTCAGATTTTAACGGGGATTGGGGTTAGTTGATTTCGGATTTACGATTTCGGAGTGATGCTGAATTGACTTCGATAAATGTTACATTTATAGCCGTTATGATACCTATAAATGTAAAAAGCTAAATAAATAGCTTATTTTAAATGAAATTTATTGACAGATTAAGGCACTTTATTTGAATTAATTTCAATATTTGCAATAAAAAAATCAGGATTAAATTCCTGTTTTTTTAAAATTGATTTTAGGAACCCTACTCGCTAAAATCATATTTGTATGAAATGTATCTCCCATTTTCTTTGCTTACACCAAGTACAACAGAGAAATCGTCGTAG
>JBBRXK010000061.1:0-6116 GCA_038248465.1 Patescibacteria group bacterium
GACCGCCTTGTGGTAGTTGGTAAAAACCTGATTCATCGATGCATTCCAATGCGAGAACCTCGTATTTTCCATCATTTTTTTTGAACATCAGACATGCCACATTTTGTCTGTAGAGCAATGGATTTATTATCAGCCACTTTAGATATTTGATTGGAAAAATAATCACAGCTTTGAATATTCTCATAAATCTTTTTTTGGCAAAAGAAAAATTATTTATATTTAATAATCGCCAAAACCATTCAAAACCAAATTTTCTAAAAATAATTGGTGCCACCTTTATTTTATCGGTGATGTAGTCAAAACTACCACCTACCCCGATAGCAATTTTAACAAAATTTAATTTTAAAACATTTTGATAAATAAATTTCTCCTGGTATGGATTACCAAGGGCAACAAAAACAATATCCGGTTGAAAAATGTTTATGTTTTGATAATACGGCAAAGACCATTCTCGATCGATTGCCTCGACAATATATTGTAGTTTTGGAAATTTTTGTTTTAAACTATTGTCAATTTCTTGATGTGTTGAAAGTCCGTTTTTCCAGGCGAATACAGCGATTTTTAAATTTTCCTTCTCGGCAATCTTTAAAAGCCATGTGGTTATCTCGGAGCCGGGCCATCTATCTATATTTTTTCCAAGGAGCCAGGCGGCAAATTTCAGGCCGATACCATCGGGAATAGACAAGTGAGAACGATTCAAAATATAATGCATCTCCTCGTCTTTGTTGGCATGTAGCACTATTTCTGGATTTGGTGTCGTCAAAAACAACTGCCTCTTTGTCGCTAAGGCGTCCTTTATAATATTTTCAATATCATTTCGTTTTAAACAAGAGACATTGACACCCAAAATATTTATTTTGTCAGTTAATTTATCCACTTTATTTTTTTAATTATTAATGTAAAATAATTCTATCCACCCATATCTTGTATTATAAATGAATAGCTTGTTTTTCGCAATGTTATATGATATTTTTAATAATATAAAATAAGTAAATGCAAGAAGCCAAATATTATAAAAAATTAGAAGAAAAAAAACTAGTTTGCACTTTGTGCCATCATTTTTGTAACCTAGATGATGGTGAGTTTGGTTTTTGTAAAGTGCGACAAAACAAAAACGGTAAATTATATACGCCAATTTTTGGTTTACCGGCAATTATTGAAATTGATATGATAGAGAAAAAGCCTCTCTACCATTTTTATCCTGGGACACTAAGTTATTCCATAGGCACGCTAGGTTGTAATTTTACTTGTCACAATTGTCATAGCTGGGACATTAGCCAAGTCACCAATCTTGAAAAACAAATGAAAGCACTAAATTTTTTGACACCAAAACGAATTGTGGAGGAAGCGATATTTAATGGCTGTGATTCTATTTCCTATGCCTATTCCGAACCTACTGTTTTTTTTGAATACGCTTTGGAAATTATGAAAATAGCACAAAGGGAGGGCTTAAAAAATATTTGGATTTCTAACGGTTTTATGAGTACTGAGTGTCTAGACGAACTTTTGCCTTTTCTAGATGCAATCAATGTCGATCTCAAGTCCAAGGACGATGATTTTTATCATGAAATTTGCAACGGAAAATTACAAGCGATTCTTGATAATTTGATCAAAATAAAACAAGAGCAGGTGCATCTCGAGATTAGTACTTTGATAGTTCCGCGACATAGTGATGATATTAGAATGTTAAACCAAATCGCTGAGTTTATCGCCTATGATCTTGACACTGATACACCTTGGCACTTGAATAGGTTTATTCCGGAAAATTCATGGAAACTAGCTCATCTTCCAAAAACTGGCGAAGATATTTTATACGAAGTTTATGAAAACGCAAAAGACGCAGGATTAAAATATGTCTACATCGGCAATGTCCCCGGAGATCAAAAAGAAAATACCTATTGTCCCAGATGTGGCGAACTAGCGATTAGACGCATGGGTCAGCACATCGAAAGACTAGATGCAAATGGACAATGCGCCTTTTGCGATCGCAGCCTAGATATAATAGAATAATAGGACATAGTTGACAGCTAAAACAATATGTACTATTATTTCATTAGCACTCATTGCTTAAGAGTGCTAATGAAACGATAGCAACAAATATTAAATTTGTAAGCTATGAATTAACTAATATTAAAATAATTCTATAAATATATATGTTCAATAAATTTACAAACAAATCGCAAGAAGCAATAATAAATGCGCAGATTATTGCCCAAGACCATGGACAACAACAAATTGAGTCATTACATATACTGGCTGCTCTGCTCACCCAGGCCGAGAGCCTCGTAAAACCGATATTGGAAAAATTACAGATTGAGACCGAGGAGGTAGAAGACGATGTATTTGATAGAATAGAAAAATTACCAAAAGCGGCCACTTCGCAAAATGTTGGCACAGTACAGGGAACTGCCGAAGTTGCCATGATTCTTGAGCGAGCCAAAAAAGAAGCCGACCAAATGGGTGATGAATATATTTCGACCGAACACATCATGCTCGCCCTCATCAGTATAAAGTCAGAAGCACAGAAAATACTACTCAAATTAAAAGTTGAGTACGATACAGTGCTTAAAATCCTTTCAGAATTACGCGGTTCGCAAAAAATCGACAGTCCAGATCCAGAATCGAAATACAAGGTGCTCGAAAAATATGCAATAAATTTGACTGACATGGCGCGCAAGAAAAAGCTAGACCCAGTGATAGGCAGAGACGAAGAGATTCGAAGAATTATGCAAGTGCTAACCCGCAGAACAAAAAATAATCCGGTTTTGATTGGCGAAGCGGGCACGGGAAAAACAGCGATTGTCGAAGGATTGGCGCAAAGAATTGTCAGTGGCGATGTGCCCGAAACACTCAAAAATAAAGAGTTAATCAGTTTGGATTTGGGGGCATTAGTTGCGGGCGCGAAATTTCGTGGTGAATTCGAAGATCGCTTAAAAGCAGTTTTAAAAGAAATAAAATCGCAAGATGGTCGCATAATTTTATTTATTGATGAATTACACACCATTGTAGGCATTGGTGCTTCAGAAGGTTCCATGGACGCTTCAAACATGCTTAAGCCCGCTCTAGCGCGAGGAGAATTGCGTACTATCGGCGCCACCACTACAAAGGAGTATCAAAAATATATCGAAAAAGATGCGGCGCTCGAAAGAAGATTTCAACCGATCCACGTCTCTGAGCCGTCTATTACTGATGCAATTGCAATTTTACGTGGGATCAAAGAAAAATACGAGGTCCATCATGGTGTTCGCATAACCGATGACGCCATCATTGCTGCAGTAAAATTATCCTCTCGATATATTAGTGATCGATTTTTGCCAGACAAAGCAGTAGATCTGATCGATGAGGCCACTAGTGCTTTGCGCATGGAAATCGATTCAATGCCTGAAGATTTAGACAAGCTAAAACGTGAGATAAAAAGATATGAAATCGAAAAAGCGGGGCTGATGAGCGAAAAGAAGAGTAGTGGAAAACTAAAATCAATCAACAAAAAACTTGCCCAGCTCAAGGAAGATGCCAATCAAATCGAGTTGCATTGGCGAAATGAAAAATCAATTATTGCTAATATTTCTGATACCAAAAAGGAAATCGAAAAACTTAAGTCGGAAGCAGAAATTATCGAACGAAAAGGAGACGATCTAACGAAAGTAGCGGAAATCAGATATTCAAAAATCCCTGCGCTTAACAAAAAAGTTATTACTCATGAAGAAGAGCTGTTGGCTATTCAAAAGAAAGGTCAACGAATATTGAAGGAAGAAATCGATGAAAGCGATATTGCCAAAGTAGTTTCACGCTGGACGCGGATTCCTGTCTCAAAGATGCTGGAATCGGAAATCACCAAACTAGCCAAAGCCGAAGACGGACTTGGCAAAAAGGTCAAAGGGCAATTTGAAGCAATCAAGTCCGTAGCCAATGCGATTAGACGATCAAGAGCGGGCATTAATGAGGAAAAGCGACCGATCGGCTCTTTCCTGTTTGTCGGACCGACGGGAGTTGGTAAAACCGAGCTTGCCAAAACCCTGGCGGAGTTTATGTTCAATGATGATGCCTCACTCGTTCGACTCGATATGAGTGAATTTATGGAGAAACATTCGGTGGCCAAAATCATTGGTTCGCCTCCGGGCTATATCGGCCATGATGAAGGTGGACAACTCACAGAACGAATTCGTCACCGACCTTACAGCGTTATCCTTTTTGATGAAATTGAAAAAGCACATCCTGAGGTATTTAATATTTTATTACAAATACTAGATGATGGCAGACTTACGGATTCAAAAGGGCGAACAGTAAATTTCAAAAACACAATTATTATTATGACTTCTAATCTAGGCAATGAAGTAATAAAAAACTTTTCAATTGGTTTCTCTGATGCTAGTGACAAAGAAAAAGCACAAATAAACAGAGACAGTGAAATGAAAGATAAGATTGACGCAATTCTAAAAAATCACTTCAAATTGGAATTTTTGAACAGAATTGACGAAATTGTAATTTTCAAGAGTCTAGACAAAGACACTCTCTCAGAAATAGTAACACTAGAACTGCTAAAGGTTGAGAGAAGACTTCTAGACAAAAATATTACAATTAAAATTGCCAGCAAGGTTAAGAAAATGTTAGCAGACAAGGGTTTTGATATAACCTATGGCGCGAGACCCCTAAAACGAATTATTCAATCACTAATTCTCGATGAGTTGGCGATGGACATAATCGAAGGCAAGGTCAAGGAGGGCGATAATGTGACAATTGACCTTGGCATCAAAAATGAAGTACTAGTAAAAATAAAATAAGAAAAAAAAGACCTGAATATTTGAACTGGGCCCCAGAAAGTAGACACGAAAGTGTCTGCTTTTTTTGTGTAAGGCATAGTTTTTATTTTCATGGTAGGCGAATACATTGTTTATAATAAAAAAATCTTTGTTGTTTTAAATTTGAAAATACTGTATAATTATTTGTATAATGACGAATATAAATAATAATAAAATCCATAATAAAATACTATCAAAAAATAAGTATTTTTTTTGTTTGATAACTAAATTATGAAATGCAACAAATATTTTAAATTAATCCCCTGTCTTATTATTTTTTTGTTTGTAGGCAGTTCCGCAAAAGCAGTCACCTTTAACCCTAATTATATTATTAGTGATGACGAAATGTCTGATGCATCTGCGATGTCACTTGCTGATATCGAGCTATTCTTAAGGTCAAAAGGCGGCTATCTCTCTAAAAATTATTTTAACAATGTTGATGGTGAGCTAAAATCAGCAGCCCAAATAATCTATGACGCAGCAAATAACTACGACTGCGATGGCATTGAACTGAGTGAAAAGCCAAGTAGAGCAGAACGTGAAAAAAAATGTAAATATGCGCCGATTAATCCAAAATTTTTAATTGTCTTACTTCAAAAAGAACAAAGCCTGATTGAAGCTGTGTCCCCTTCCCAAAAACAACTTGATTGGGCTTGTGGGTATGGTGTATGCGACAATTGTTCAATGAGTGACCCAGCAATTCAACGCTGGAAAGGATTTGGTAAACAAGTCAATTCTGCGTCACTTCAGTTTTCTGATTATTTAAATAATCCACAATATTATAGCTTTAAACCAGGAAATACTTATACTATCTCAAATACTGGGCGACCACCATCAATTGTAACAATTCAAAATAATGCAACTGCCGGTTTATACAATTACACACCGCATGTTTACAATGGCAATTTTAATTTCTTTAACCTCTGGACCCGATTCTTTACAAGGTCTTACCCAAACAACTCTCTACTCCAAGCCAAGGGTGAAAGCGGAATCTGGCTAATTAAGGACGGTAAAAGAAGACCATTTTTGTCGAAAGGCGCGCTAACATCTCGCTATGATTTAAGCAAAGTCATCCAAGTCAATAAGTCTGATTTAGATAAATACCCAATCGGTAGCCCCATTAAATTTCCACAATACTCTGTTGTGAGGTCGCCAAAAGGAACGGTTTTCTTGTTGGTGGATGACACCAGACGTGGTTTTACCAGTCAAGAGGCATTTCGCTTGGTTGGATTCAATCCCGAAGAAATCATCAATGCCAGTTGGGATGACATAAACACTTATAAGGAAGCAAGTCCAATAACAGCGACATCCACATAC
>JBBRXK010000062.1:0-6078 GCA_038248465.1 Patescibacteria group bacterium
TGATCGCTTGGTGCGAGTCTTGTTGGGCGAATTATTCTTTCTGATGGCGTTTTTTTGGCTTGGGGGAGGCCTGGCAATCCTTGCCTATATCCTTGGGGCCGTAATGATTCTCACGGCTTTATCCGGTTTCTGCGGACTTTATAAAATATTTGGTATTGATACTGCCAAAAAATTTCCGGGGCAAACTAGTAAAGCGGTCTTGTCTATTTTTATTATCACTTTGATTGTTTTACCAATTGTGGGCGCTTATTACAGTAATTTTTTTACGAGAAAGTTTTTTTTAGAAGATTACAATGCGATGAATAATTATTACAAACAAACATTATTCAATACGGGGCAAGACAAGAGAGCGGAAAGCATCGATAATTATGAGAAGTTGGTACTCGAATACGATAAGTATTCTAATAAATATTCTGCTTATCACCCTTTTGTAATAAAAAGTGATGCGAAATTTAATGATGACTTAGCAAAAGCTCACGCAATTATTACAGAATCAAAAGATAAAATATATAATGGTGATCTCAAAAAACTTCACGTGGAGCTCGAAGCTATCCGTCCGATATTTCAAGAAATTCTAAAACGTAATAATTTTTCTTTGTTAGCTGTGACTTTGGTTGATTTTCATGACGCAATGGAAAAAATAATCACCGCCGCGGATGCCAAAGACGTGAACGGAATTGCTACCGTTTACAGCGAAGTAGATGACAAATTGAAGGCCGTAGAAGAGACGGTGAACGATGATGAAATAAAAGCAATTAGAAATAATCTGGATAGCTTGCTTGATCTGGCTAAAAATAATAAAACAGAGGAACTGTCAAAAAAAGCCGCGGAACTAAAAGCCAGTTTTATTAAAACCTATCTAAAGAGGGGCTAAGAAACTAAATTTAAGCAAATTATTAATTCGCTTGATGATGGTAAAAATGGAAATAATTAATTTAAAATAAAAAAAATGAATCTAAAAAAAGAAATAATAGCTGAAGGAACGGGTGATAGAACGGTCAGGAATGGGGACGCTGTAAGTGTTCACTATACGGGGATGTTTCCGGACGGCGCCAAGTTTGACTCAAGTGTCGACCGAGGAGTACCATTTTATTTCAAAGTGGGGAGTGGTATGGTTATCAAGGGTTGGGAAGAGGGTGTAGTTGGGATGAAGCTTGGGGAGAAAATTAGACTAACTCTGCCACCTGAGCTTGCCTATGGCGCGCAAGGAGCGGGCGGAGTGATACCGCCAAATGCGACCCTAGTATTTGAAATAGAGTTGATTTCTATTGATTAATTTAGAATAATTGTAAACACAAATGAACAGTCTAGAATTATTAAGACAATTTCGTGTTGGTGGTTTTGCTATCTTTGATTTTGTGGCGGCCTTTCTGGGTATCGTCTTGCTCTCGCCGTTACTGTCAAAGATATTTTTGAAATTGAGAATTATTATTCCCAAAAAGAATTGGTTGTTTTTGACTTTGCCGATTAGCGTTGTTGTGCATCTCGCTGTGGGCACGATCACGCCGATGACTAGAGATTTTCTTGACTTACATGGTCACTATATTTTGAAAATTGTAATTTTTGGTTTGCTCTTCTTGGGGCTCAGGGATATCAAAATAATAAAAAAAGACTATGTACGAATGTAATGGCAGAAATATATTGCAAGAGTTAATTGGTCACCTGGGCTTTGAATCTAGACAAAAAGAAATAATAAGAGCAGCCAACTGTATTCCTTGTGTTTTGCCTTATATTACTAGCCAGTTTTCTCCTAGAGTAAAAGGGGATAGGCCAGTAGTAGTTCCTGCCGGATACAAAAATTTAGCATTTTTGGGACAGTTTTGTGAAATCCTTAGAGATATTGTGTTTACAGTGGGGTATTCTATTCGCTCTGCTCAAATAGCAGTTTACAAACTATTAAATTTAAAAAAGAAAGTAGAACCTATTTATAGAGGTCATTTTTATCCAAGGCATATTTGTAGAGTTTTAAAAAGATTTCTTGCTTAAATAAAAATCTCAAAGATATTTTTTTGTATGAGGCTGTGCGATGGCCACCGACGAAGCACATCAGACTATGGACAAGCTGATAATTTTGGTGATCAAGAAATGGATTGAAATTTATTTTTCTGTTCTAAAATATCAAGAAAAAAACGTATTTGATTATTTCTCTTGACAGCATTCTTTGGAATTGCTAATCTAGTGAAATCAGTTAGTCGTTTCCAAGATTTTAATAAGAAAAATTATTAGATGATATGGAAGTTCTGTTAAAGGAAAGAATTATTTGAATAAAGCATGCATTAACTCAGTGAAGTGAGCGGAGTTAATTTAAATAGCAATGTTTATGTTTTTCAGGAGGACTAATTGTAAAAATATGTTTACTAGTTATCAACCCAATTCATGCCCTGTCGCTAATTGCCAAAAATCATTTTGTCAACAGAGAGCAGCGATTTATTTTTATTGAGCTCAGCGCTATAAACGCGGGCTTTTTTGTTTTTAAAAAATTAATATATAATTTTAATGAAATATTAATAACTAAGTGTTAAGATGATAAGTAGTTAAAAATAAGTTTTACTTATGTCCGATTCTTCCTTTGAATATATTTGGCGATGTGCAAAATGTTCTTGCCATTTTTCTAGTATTAGCAGAGTGGAGGGAGTACTGCGTCAAGAAAAAAAGTGCCCCAAGTGCAAGTCTTTGAATACTCTAACCTTGACTGAAAAAGAAATAATTATTCATTGTAAAATGTTTGATCAGCAGACCAACGGCTATAGAGAAGGAGTGGACCTAAATTATCCTTACCCAATTTAAATATTTAACAATTTAGAAACAAAGACAGGCATCTACGTTTTTTATAAACATCAACGCCTCTAATACTAAAAATAGCTTCAAGCTGTTTTTGGCACGGGAGGTTTTTTTTATAAAAAAATTAATATACTTATTGTTAAAGGTCGATCTAAAACAAAAATAAAATTCTCTAAATAATCTTTATTAAGGCTTAGCGCCAGGTTACACATTAACTTGCAAAGAGCTGTACAAGGAGTTAAAGATTGAACATGTAACAAGAGTTAATTGTCTTGGTAAAAGCAATTTAAGAAAAAAATATGAAAAAAGCAATTTATTCTTTAACAGTATTCGCAATGTTTGCAATAACTGTCTTACCAGCCTTCGCTGGAGTCACTTCACCAGGCACAGTCAGCACCGGCCTAACCAGAGACACTTCAGGTGGTGAAACACCTATTGTTAAAGCTAAATGGGAAGCCAATGTTGATAGATACACAGATACTTCAATAAATGCAGGTGCCCAATTCCTACCATCAGGACAGAAAAACGTAAACAAAACAATTTCAATTTGTGCTGTTGTTACAGATCCAGATGGTTTAGCTGACATCCAAAATGTATACGCTGATGTATTTTACCCAGAAGGAATTGCCCTTGGTGATTCTCACGTAGCCCTAGCTGATCAATCAGGTGATGGTTGCGGTGCATTGATGCAAGAAGACACCCTTTCAAAACTTACTAAAGCTGAAGGACTTAGCCTATTTTGTAACATGGTAAGAAACAATAACAACAACTTACCTACTTTCAACCAAGGCTATGATTACGATGAAATCTGTGCTACTGATGGTGAACTTCAAAAAGAAACAGCTGCAGTTTTCTGCGCAAGTAAAAATCTTTCTTATGAAGATCCATCCGGTATGTACAAAGTTTGGGCTGTAGCTCAAGACAAAAACGGTAAACAAGGCACTCTTGAAAACAAATTTGAATACATGCCTCTAACCGCTTTTGAAGCTGACTTCAACCAAGTAGCCTACGGTAATGTTAGACTAAACACTCACAAAATCATCTCTGGTAACTTGACTTGGGACGCTATGAACCAAGGTAAAGCTTCAGTTAGAAACGTTGGTAACACCAGACTACAAATGAGTGTCAGACAAGACGACATGGGCTTTGGTAAAACCGATGGTCAATGGAACGTCAAGTATGACGCTAGAGTTGGTAGCTTTGCTGGTTTCAAAGTATACTCTCCAGAAACAACCAATTGGTTAGATGATGCATTAGATCTATCCGAGCTTGATGAAATGGATTTCTCGGTTGATGTCTCAAAGTTCCCACCAACACACACTGGTGAAGCTTATACAGGCAACATGACATTGGGTGCTAAGTCGGTTGATCACTTGACTTGTGGTATTACACCTGTTGATCCTAGTTAATTAGGGTTTTCTATTCTGGGACGACTTGTCGTCCCAGGAGGCTTGGAGCTAAAATTTTTTTAACTCTAGACCTTCTGAAAAATAAATTAATATTATGAAAAATTTACTTAAAACTAAAATTGGTGTTTTAATTTTTTTGTTGAGCTTGCTTTTAAATTTTAATTTCGTTAGGGCTGAAAATATTGAGAACCAGATTGATTTGGGGCAAACAACCGCGAGAGAAAATCAGGGGAGTGTTCCCCTGGGGCAAAGTTTTGATAAAATACTGGTGGTCCCAGCCAATGAAAATGCCTCTGAGATTGGAGGAGGGCATCTAATCAATAACTCAGATGAATTTTTGACCTCAAACACAGATGCGATTGATATAACTCCCATTTCAGAAAAAAATGAGTCGAATGCCGATGTTAGCGCTGTTGATCCAAAGGCTACCACGACTACCCAGCCGACCAGTGATGCCCCCATAGACGCATCGACCATGACAACTGATCCAAGCACCGCCAAAGATGCGACTAGGGAATCAAGCCCCGTAGAAAACAAAGGCTCAGTATCCCCAGTTGCTACGGTCGGGGACACCAAGGAATATGATTTCCCAACCTATGTTACCAGGAGCGAGAATTTTGTCAAAACAACTATACTGGCAGAGTGGCAAATGTTGGATTTATTGGAAGATGATAATTTTTCTGAGACAGACAATAGTATGCTGGGAGGGGCACAGATTTTACCATCTGGACAATACGGTGTTGATAAAAATTTTAGCGTTTGTGCGTTAGTGGCCGACAGCCAAGAAATGAAAAACGAAGTATCAGCAACTATTTCGTATCCCGACAATGTCGCTTATGCCGCCAATCAAACAGAACGTGGCTGTGGCAAGCAGGCTAGACAGCTAACTTTGTCGGAAATAGATGATAACACGGCCAGTTTATTGATATGTGATGAGCTGAGATCGTCCAATAATAATCTGATAACATGGAATAAAAACGAGCTTGAAAAATATACCTACAATTATTCTCAGGTTTGTGGACTAGGTGGTTTTCTCGCTGAAAAAAAAGTGAAGCTATATTGTGCAAGCACCACCCTGGCCTTTGATGATCCGGCTGGAAATTACTTGGTAGAAATTAGCTCAAAAAATATCAACAATGAGATAGTTACCTCAAGCAGTAATCTGAAATATTTAGAGTTAACTGTACTGGAAAATGATTTTTCGGATATTCAGTACGGAATGGTAACTCAAAATGTAAGCAAATATTTGTCTGGTGACCAGACTTGGGATAATGCGGAGCACCCAACGGTAAGGAATGCCGGAAACACTAGACTAAAAATAAATATTTGGCAAAATGATTTTAATCTAGGGAAAACAGATGGTTCGTGGAATGTTAGTTATAAAGCAAAGATTGGCAATGACCCCGTGTACATAGATTATTATCCTGAAAAAACAACAACTCTAAACAGTCCCCTTAATTTAGGAGAAACTATTAATATTGATTTAGCGATACTCATCCTAGACTACCCAGAAAATAAAGATCAGGTATCTTTTTCTGGAAAAATGATTTTAACAACAACGAGGGAAAACGATTTTTTATGTAAGCAATAATTTGAAAACCGTAAATTTTTTGCTTGACAAATGTATAAAAACAGTTAAGATAAAGTAAATATTTAAAGTTATTCACTAAATTGCTAACATTATGAAAAAGAGTACCTACTGGCTTCTTATTTTTATATTTAGCCTATTGCTATTACCAAAAACTACCATGGCTCTTGGTCAGATGACTGAACCCATTGTTATTAATAATGCTCTTCGTGGTGAAAGCATACAACAAGAACTAATCGCTGTAAATTCAGAAAATGTTGATGTAAATGTTATCTTTATTGCAGAGGGCGCTGTTCAAAA
>JBBRXK010000063.1:0-6052 GCA_038248465.1 Patescibacteria group bacterium
CTTCCTTTTTGCCCGCCCGAGCGATTGGATTTTAAAATTCGGAATTCGGATTTTCCTCAAAAAAAGTTCGAACATCAATCAAAAAACACCGCAACTAAAAAAGAATAAAACAATGAACATGCAAAAGGGTTCTCAGCCCAAGGCTGATTCGCCTAAGTGCGGGGAATCTCTCCCTCTCTGCCGAAAAACAAAGCAGGACTAATGCCCTGTTTTTGTTTTACAAAAAAACAATATTGACAAGTCCATTTAAGTAAAGCGATATAATGGGATTGGATAACAAATTGTGTCTTGGGATTTTTCTCTTTTCTATTTCTACCCGGCTTTAGTCGAGGGTTAGCGAGCTTTTAAGCTCGCACATAAGACACAGTTTTTCGGGAGGCTAAAGCCTCGACGACCCGAGTTAAAACTCGGTAGAAAAAAACAGGTACAATTTATTATACACGCTCGATATAATTTTGATGCTCTGACTATTATTGATAATCACAACACCCCACCAAAGAGATTGAACTTTAAGAAAGATGTTATACAATAATTATATCTTGTAAAAGATTTACTTAAAATGAAAAAAATTATTATCAAGGATTTGACAAAAAAAATGGGTTAAAAGTTGGCATTAACTCAATTTTATAGTTCGTGGTGCTACTTTGTGAAAACGAAGTAGCTCTTTTTATTTATTTAAAATGCGCTAATATGATATACTGGAGATAGATACTTTGGATATTTTGTGGATTTTTCTTTGTCATTTGAAACTGTTTGGAGTTTTTATTTCGGCGCTTATCAACCCGTTCAAAAATGGCTCAAAGCTAGACGCGAGAGAGAACTGTCCGTTGAAGATGTTGAGCATTATCAGAGGATGGTGGTGGTGGCGTTGGCGGAGATGGGGAGGGTGATAGGGGAAATAAAATAAATATGAAACTGGTTCTCTGTTTGACATTCGTATTCTGTTCGTGTAAAATAAAAATAAATTATTCACAGATGTTTTTCTGAGACCAGGAAGATATAAACAAAAGTATATTTATTAAACTACGGAGGGTGGTAAAAATATTTTACTAATTAATAAATAAAAAATTTATGGAAAACATAAAAATCGCCTTGTTCAAAGGCAAAAAAATTCGAAAAATTCTTTTTCAAAACGAGTGGTTCTTTAGTGTGGTTGATGTGATTGAGGCGCTGACCGATAGCGATCGGCCAAGCGTATATTGGACTGCCATGAAAGCTAGGGTGCAAAACGAGGGTGAATTTCAACTATCTACAATTTGTAGACAGTTGAAATTGCCAGCGGAAGACGGCAAATTACGCGAAACTGATTGTGCTGACACCGAAGGCATCTTTCGCATTATTCAATCAATACCTTCGCCAAAAGCTGAGCCGTTCAAGCGCTGGCTGGCAAAAGTGGGGTTTGAACGCGTGCAAGAAATAGAAAATCCGGAACTGGCGACCAAGCGCACACGGATGCTCTACAAACTCAAGGGGTATCCTGAAGACTGGATCGAAAAACGGATGCGTGGTATCGCAATCCGTGAAGAGCTCACCGATGAATGGCACAAGCGAGGTGCAGAGGAGCAAAAGGATTATGAGATTCTAACGGCTGAAATTTCCAAAGCATCGTTTGGTGTTACACCGAGCGAATATAAAAAACTCAAAGGACTGAAAAGAGAAAACCTACGCGACCACATGGACGATTTTGAACTCATTTTCACTATGCTCGGCGAACGCTCTACAACTGAAATTCACAAACTAAACCTTTAACTTTTAAAAAATATGAATAAAATAACCATCCGTTTTTTTGATGATCGCGAAGTTCGCGCTGTTTGGGACGAAGAAAATGCCAAGTGGTGGTTTAGCGTGGTTGATGTTGTCGGTATTCTGAACCAAGAAGTTGATTACACCAAAGCCGGAAACTATTGGCGTTGGCTAAAACGCAAATTGCTCAAAGAAGGTATTCGGTTCGTGAGTGCCACTCACAAACTGAAATTAACAGCTGCAGATGGTAGAAAATATCTGACCGACACTTTGGATAGCGATGGTGTTATTGCTTTGGCAAAAAATTTCCCGAACAACAGAGCAATGAAATTTTTAGATTGGTTTTTATACAGCGATAACAGTATAGACGGGCAAAGCAAGAAAAAAGCATATACACTTTTTGAAAGCAATTTAATTGATGAAATTGAAGTTGGCACAATCAAGAGCTTGCAGCAAATTCATGCCTATTTATTCGGCGGTTTGTATGATTTTGCTGGACAAATCAGGCAAAAAAATATTTCAAAAGGCGGCTTTCAGTTTGCGGTGGTACAACACTTGAACAACACACTAAAGCAGATTGAACAGATGCCTGAAGATACATTTGAGCACATAGCCGATAAATATATAGAAATGAACATTGCCCACCCATTCATGGAAGGTAACGGGAGAAGTACTCGTATTTGGCTCGATTTAATTTTAAAAAAACGCCTGAAAAAATGTGTTGATTGGAGTAAAATAGGCAAAAACGATTATATAAATGCAGTGATACAAAGTCCAACAAACAGTATAGAAATAAAAAATTTACTAAAAAATACCCTCACAAATAAAATCAACAGTCGCGAAATGTTTATGAAAGGAATAGACTATTCTTATTATTATGAAGAAAATGAAAAATAATAATTACAATTTAGTCGCCGCTTCAGTTAAAAAACTACTATAAATCATAAAAAAAACAATATGAACAACACTTACAACTGGTACTCAACTCTTATCAAGCCCAGCTGGGCGCCACCAAGCTGGCTTTTTGGGCCAGTATGGAGCGTGCTTTATGCTATCATTGCCGTAACCTACGGGACGGTATTTTATAAGGTCTACACCAAAGAATTGCCGGCGATAGTGGCTGTGCCCTTTGTACTCAATCTTGTTTTCAATTTTTCTTTTACCTATTTTCAGTTTGGACTAAAAAATAATCTGCTCGCCTCGGTCGATATCCTGCTGGTACTTGCGACTCTCATTTGGGCATTGTTTTCTATTTATCATTTTTCACTCACTAATCACATTTCTACTGGCGCCCCCAGTCTGGCTTGGATTATTTATGCCAACCTGCCCTACCTCCTCTGGGTGTTGTTTGCGACCGTATTGCAAGTGACGATCACATATTTAAATAGATAATTTAAATAAAAAAATATGAAAAAAATAATTCTTGGTGCCCTATCCGTGCTTATTTTGGGTGTGGCTGGTTATTTTATTATGGATGGTAACTTGAATTCAAAACAAAAACAAATAGATACTCCGGAAAAAATTGTGGCAGATTATCAGGACTTGCAAGCAGGGGTAGAACGGTTACAAGTGATGGTTGGCACCAATTGTGACAACAAAAAAGATGTAAATGATAGAATTGCGGAAATTGAAAAAAAGTTGGCGGATTTGGCTGAACGAAAAAAAGAGTGGTTGAGCAATTCGCCAAAATTGCCAGAGATTGATTCTGAAGCTTTGGGAGTACCTGGTACACAAGTGCCCGAACTTTCTTCTGACGCCCCTGCTTTGCCGAATTTTGATCCTGATAGTGAGTATATTAGAAAATTGCCTGAGCTCAACCCTGGTCGTCCAGGGACAGAAGTTCCAGAACTTTCTTCTGACGTACCAGCTTTGCCCGATATTGATCCCGATGGTGAATATATTCCAGAAATGCCGGAGCTCAATCCTGGTCGTCCAGGGACAGAAGTTCCAGAACTTTCTTCTGATGCGCCAGTTTTACCAGATATTGATAATATTGATGTTATTGATCCGAATGAACCCATTTTTCAAATGGGAGAAAGCGAGCAAAAAATAATTGCTGTTTTGCAAGCCTTAAAAGATTTGTGCCAAGACGAAAAGTTGCCCAAAAAAGTTATTTCGGATAAATGCACTGATGCTTGTCAAAAACACAAAGATTGTGCCGCCTATACCGAGGATGTCACATCAGCCGATCTAAAAGATGCCTACGATACTTGTATGGAGGAATGCCCCACTTGGACTAAGGAGATAGTTAAATGTATTAATGCTGTTGATATTAAAACGCCCAATGATTGTGTTAGTTTTGTGCAATGTCAATTGCCACAATTTTACGAAGAAAAATATCTCCAATAATTAATCTAGTTTTTAATAAAACGAATTATGAACAAAAACAATCTTCTCAAAATTTTTGTAGCGGTGGGATATGTGGCTATGGTGGGAGTCAATTTTCTGGCCAATGCGCTCCCAATTGGTGGGGTGACAACTGGCGAGGCGTCTGATTCCTATGGCAATCTCTTTACGCCGGCGGGACTTACTTTTGCTATCTGGGGACTTATTTATCTCCTCCTTTTGGTTTACACGCTCTATCAATTTGGACTCGGACAAAAAGAGCAGGGTCTCGAGCGAGAAAAACTTTTTGCGACCATCAATCGGTATTTTCTCATCACTTCGTTTGCCAATATCGCTTGGATCTTTGCTTGGCATTACGGGGTCATCTGGTTGTCGGTACTTATTATGCTTACGCTCCTAATGTTCCTTATCAAAATTGCCGACGTGGTGAATAAAGAAAAGTTGTCTCTCGCAGATACGCTGTGCATCCGCGCTCCTTTTAGTATTTATTTCGGATGGATTACCGTCGCGACGATTGCCAATATCACGGTCTTTTTGGTGAGCCTTGGCTGGAATCGATTTGGTATGGCAGAAGCGATGTGGGCGATCATCATTCTCTTGGTCGGAGCAGGTATCGGTACTCTGCGGATGTGGAAGGACCAGAATATTTTTTATGGCGCGGTGCTTGTTTGGGCGTATGGAGGGATATGGCTCAAGCACACTTCGTCCAGCGGGTTTAATGGCGCTTACCCGAGTATCATTACAGCGGTGTTTATTTGTCTTGGTATCTTCCTAGCTACGATAGGATTTTTGGGATATAGGAAAACTGTATCGAAATATGGTAGTAAATAATTTTACGTGCGTTTGAAATATTTATCTAAAAAATATATTAAGAAAAGCTTGAGCCGGGAAGAAAAAAAAATAACATTAGCGGGTGGATATACTTGCCACGCCATATATTTTGCTAGCTATTTAAAATAGGTTTATGCTTTTAATTTAATTATCATTTTTTAAGGCAAGACATTTGACAGTCGTGAGTTATGGTAGTTTTTAGTGTGTTGACAATTAAGTAAATTTGCAATACAATAAAAAAACCTATAAATATTAGAAAATATATGAAGACAAATAAAAATAATGATCAACTTCAGATACGAATAGACGCCAAGACAAAATCCGAGGCGAAGAGGGTTTTGGATTCGCTGGGCATGGATATTAGTTCGGCGGTAAAGATTTTTTTGCACCAAGTTATTAATACCAGGAACTTCCCCTGTGAATTGCGTGATGCTAATGGCTTTACCCTAAAGAACGCCGATACTTTGCGCGAAGCTATGGCGGATGCCAAAAAAAGTCAAAAAACATTTAGTAAGGGGTCGGCGCTAATAAAAGATGCTTTAAAGTAACCTATGTATTTGCTAAAATACTCCAGTCGATTTAAAAAAGATCTAAAACATTATCGGCACAATAAAGTAGTGCTTGGAGCGCTTACGGAGTTTTTGGATTTACTAATAGTTAGAAAAAAATTGCCAGCCAAATTTTGTAACCACAAACTGCGGGAAGAATTTAAAGATTGTTACGAATGTCATATTGGACCGGACGTGTTACCAATATACAAGATAGACAAGGCGGAGATAATTGTTTTGTTGTTGCGGATTGGGACGCATTCCGAATTGTTTTAAAATATATAAAAGATTTGCAACCCACAAAAAAAACAAGCGCAGGCTTGTTTTTTTGCGTAAACTATTTTAGTAAATCTCCAATCAAATACTCGGTCATGAAATTTCTGGCTTTATCCGAGTGCGGGGTGCCCGTTCCCATAGGCCGGGTTTCGAAAAGATTGGTGGCGTCTTGGCCACAGCCCTGCACTATGGCATCTCGACCAGGGTGATTGGGGATGAATTTGGTGACGTCGTATACTTGGTCATGGATTAGGAGCCAGCAATCCTCTTTGGTGCTGTGCTTGGCAATTTCCGCGAGGCTGTATTTA
>JBBRXK010000064.1:0-6022 GCA_038248465.1 Patescibacteria group bacterium
CATGTCGGTGTCAATTTCTGGATGTTCATTTTTTAGCTTGTTGATTATTTGTTCGATAGTCATAATTGTTTGCCATTTGCAAGAAATTTATGTTATAATAATATTACAAAACTGTGGATTAGTCAATTTGTTTTTGTCAATTTGTTTGCTTGACTTGCAATGGCTTAAAATCAATTGCCTTTTAATGTCTATCATTCTGGAGCAATTGAATATCGACTACTATTTGTAATTAGATTATTATCTTGGATTAATAAAAAGGCAAAAGGCTTTTTGAAAATTATTTTAGATTTTAAAAATAAATCTACATGCTAAGTTTTTCTTGTTTAATTTATAAACCTAGACTTTGGAGTTTGGTTTTTTTATTTGTAGTTTTTGTTTTTTTAAACATCCCAAGCGCATCCGCTAGCAATCAAGCTGTAGTCAACAATAGACTATGGTCCGATCAGGCCAATGCGATCCAAAATCAAACTGGTCTTGGTAATGTCAGCCCACAAATAATTGTGGCAAGGGTGATAAATATAGTTTTGGGGTTTTTGGGAATAATTTCAATTATCCTGATCATGTACGCGGGCTTTCTTTGGATGAATTCTGGAGGAAATTCGGACAAGATCAATCAGGCCAAAAGAATATTGATAGGCGCGGTTATTGGCTTGATAATAATTTTGTCATCATTTGCCATCGCCGCCTTTGTGTTGCGTGCTTTGTATGATGCTACCAATGGTGGCAACGGACACAACCCACTTCCCCCCGGTTGTTTAACTCCGCCATGCACTATTCCAGTACCCCCGCCTTGTATCGGGCCAAATTGCAACAACAACCCATATGCCGTTGCCTGTTCGTCTGATCCCGATACATGCACCGCAGATCAATCAATTTGCAATCCACTGGGCCCACTATGGGCTTGTAATACCAATACCTGTTTTTGTGAAGTGACCAACATGGGCTCATGCTACAATGCTACTGATGACGTCTGTAATTACCCATGCAAAGTAGGACTAGGTTGTTATGGTGCTGGTGGTTGCGAAGACAATCTGCCCGCCAATAGCTGTGGGCAAGGGAACACAAGCTGTCATTGTTGTTGTGATCCTGCCAACGATCAATGCAACAAAATATATCCTAGTTTGAGTTGTCGGCCAGATATATCACCTTGCGATAGTGCGAGTAGAGGAATGTGCTGTGGGTGTCAGGCTGACGCCGAGTGCGGAGGGGGCAATGGCTGTGGCGATGATACTTGCTGTCGAAGCAGACCTGTAGCGGGTCCAGTAATACCGGCAAACGCATCAACAAATGTCTGTACCAACGCTATGATTCAGATTGAATTTGATCAGGCGATGAAGTCTGAAACTTTTGCGGACAATATTTTGCTGATTGGCGAATACAGCGTACCCTGTCCGAGCTACACCAAACTTGTAGATACAACAGACCCAAGTATTCCGATCGCTTTTGTGGCGGGAATAAACTACTGTTCAATAGATGGAGGTTTTGGTGCCCGAAATGACGCCAAGGGCTTTCATGTTTTTTATGCGCTGAGCCATTTTATGGATCCTGATACAATATATCATGTCGTGGTGCGCGGTGATTTGGACGTGAATGATGAGAAAAATCAAGGGATAGAGAGTTATTGGGGGATTAGCATGGCTGGTAGTTTTGCCTCGTCGTTTACCACCATCAAAGACACGAACGGCACTGGGGGAGTCTGTGTTATCGATCGGGTGCTTTTGACGCCATCTTCGTATTTGTTTCGAACGACACTAAATTCGGTACGCGAAGATGATGCATTGGTAAGTGGCCCAACATTTGATATAGACAAGGACGGCGACAAACTATTTGTTGCTAGTGCCCTTAGTGATAGTAACCAAGCCTTGGCCTCGATACCGGGTTATCAGTGGCTCTGGGATATAAACAGTAGTGTAGTTACAGTGGTGAGACTTATTTTTACTATGCATGACATACAGCCCGGGGAAGTTTTGGCGAAAGCAGTGGAGGGGGTGACTGATGGGAGAAGCACTGTGAGCGCCGTTGTAAACATGTCAAGTTTTTCACCAGGATCAGCCCCGATCCCAAACATCACGATGATTGGTGATGGATTATCGGCTAGGTCCCTGGTGTATGTGTTCGTTTGTGAAAATCCTTGGCCACCGGTAGACGAGACTGCAGCCATAATGTGGCGTCCCTGGGAGCCGGCACCAAACCCATACAATTTTGATATTTATTATTGTCGTGACAAAGGCAAGAAGGGCACAGCAGACGATTTACCAGCTTTTGATAGCGCCGGAACACCAGCATCAAGTAATCCAGTAGATATTTTGCAACAAATATATTTTAGCTACCAAGTGCCACCCGCTCCAGGATCTATTATCAGTGCTACGCCCATATCGAATAATAGCTACCCAGACGGTGGGGCTGTCAGTTTGACTTGGGTTGGTGCTGTTGTTGGTTCTGGGATTACAGGGTTCAAAGTTTATTGGGGAGAGTCTAGCGGGGTTTATAAATTTTATAAAGATGTGAAATCAGTTACATCAGCTGACATCGATGGTCTAAACAACGGACAAAGCTATTATTTTAGCATGACGGCCTATACGGGCGACAAAGCCGAAAGTAGTTATTATCCAGAACTTAACGCTGTACCAATTGACCAATTCGCGCCGACTACAACGCCGATGTTCATCGCAAACGAAATAAAGGTTTCAAAAAATGAAATTGAATTGTCTTGGACCGAAGAAGCTGGCATTGACACTTATGAATTGTCATACGGATTTAATTCAGGCCCTTTTTATGGAATGGAAATCAATATGGGAAGCGATACCGAAGCGATTATCAGAGGACTGAGCGCAAATAAGATGTATTACTTTGGGATAAGAGGCGTTGATGGTGCTGGCAATAAACGCGACTATGATCAAAATTTTGAATTTAGCACCACCACCCTGGCCAATTAGCGTTATATAATTATAAGTATTTAACAAATATGTTTGATAATCTACCCACAAACAACAATTCTACCCAAGATCAAAATCCAGCGCCACCGTACCCAAACACAAACAACAATGACTCTCGCTACAACCCACCACTACCCAACACTGTTTCACAAAATATGCCCAGATCACAGAGCGAGATGAACCCTGCGGCTGTCCCCGGACAAAATCAAGCGCAAAGCACTGGCTATAATCATGGCTTAGCAAGTGGCAAGCCGATTGAAGATATTTTTTCGGAACCAGGAAGTAGAGAAAAGCCGGCCGTATTTAGACCAAAAGATCCTTCGATATTGAGTAATCAATACAACGGCATGGATCCGATGTCGATGGACCCGTATGCCGGCCAGACAGTTAACACAAAAAACCGAACCATAGTTTTTGCTTCGATGTTGATCTCGTTTATGTTGGTTTGTTTATTGGGTTGGTTTGCCTACTCGCAATTTTTTAGCAATGTTGCACCAGCAGTAAATAACATTCCTGCACCAGAACCAGAGCTAGAGACAAAGACTACCCCCGAACCAGTCAATACACAAAATCCAGAACCAATCAAAAATACAAATACGAATGATTCGCTGAACAATACAGCGACAACTGTAACGGATTCCGACAATGATGGACTTAGTGATGAGGAGGAGCGTGCTCTCGGCACGGATATACTTTTGTCGGATACTGATGGTGATGGCTTGTTTGATAGAGAAGAAGTAAAAGTCTACAAAACAAATCCGCTTGATAGAGACACAGACAGAGATACATTTTCGGATGGACAAGAAGTCAAAGGTGGCTATAATCCCAATGGAACAGGCACAATGTACAACCTAAACAACAAACAATAGATCAGAATTTCATTTTGACTAGAGTCATAAATATTTACTACAAACAACAAGTATTTGATTTTATTACAATAAAAAATATAAAAATGGAACAGAAGGATAACAATAATTATGTAAATATAATGGGACAAAACTCCGCGCAACAGCCCGAAAAAAAAGAGGCCAGCAAGATTATCATCCACACAATGCCCAAAAAATACATGCCAGCGGGCCCCGCGAAAGATCAGTCCAAAACTACTGGATTTTTGATTTTGATTTTCGGTTTTATTTTTTTGATAGTAGTACTTGTCGCTTTGTATTTTTTGGTATTAAAAAAGAGCCCGCTTGTAGAAAATTCGCCACTTGACGAAACTGTGCTAGAGAAAGACGCTACAAGCACGGAGGAAACAATAGACAATGCCAAGGAGGAAACAAAGCCAAGCAAGGTTATTGAAAATCCAGCAGAGACAAATCAAGCAAGCTCTAGCGAGGAGACTGGTCAAGAAAACGCATCTTCAAGTACCAGTAATTATTTTGACCCAAATGATAGTGACAAAGACGGTCTGAGTGATTTGGAGGAATTGGCCCTTGGCTCTAGTCCAAATTCACAGGACACGGACAGCGATACCTATGCTGACGCTACCGAGGTAAAAAATTTATATGATCCAACCAGCAAGGGTTATTTGGTTGACAGCCTAAATGTTGAACAGTATGATAATTCCGAATACAATTTTAGTATTTTTATCATGTCAATTTGGACGGTGGAAAAAATATCTGGTAACGACTCGCTAATAATCCCACTTGGCAAAGATCAATACATCCAAATCAATTCTCAGCTCAACACCAACAACCAGACCATTGAAGATTGGTATAAAGAATTATTTGAAGTAGGCGAAATCAAGGAAGAGCAACTATATAAAAAAGGCAATTGGCGTGGCGTAATCAAAGAAAACAAATTGACCGTTTACCTGGAGCATCCTAATAAAAAATATTTTATAACTCTGAATTATGAAATAGGAAACGATAATACGCTCTACTATAAAAATATTTTTAACATGATGATGCAAAGTATTTCCGTGATCGATTGATGAGGTAGATTTTTTGCGTGATACAATAATCGTATGGAAGTAAATATCAATAATAGAAGCAGAAGCAAGATAGCGGAGCGCGCGATAAGTGATTTGGTGTTATTTTTTGCCACTTTGTACAAATTGCCCTATCATGAAATTTCCATCGCCTTTGTCGGTGACAGGACTATGCGTCGAATAAATTTTGCACAAAGAGGAAAAAATAAAATCACAGACATTCTCTCCTTTGCCGGCGAGGATGATTCAATGGGCGAATTGATTATTGATTATTGCCAGCTAAAAAGGCAAGCGAGTTTTTATTCAAAAAACATCACGCACGAACTTTTGTTTATCATTGTGCACGGTCTCTTGCATTTGCTAGGCTATACAGATGATACGGAAGCGGAGAGACTAGCTATGATAGAAAAGGGCAACAAAATATTAAACACTTATTTAAATAAAAAATCTAATTAACAATATGCTAACAAATATTTTTTTGAATTTTTATTATTTTAGTTTTAGTGTTTGGATGACGGCGCTAATGTTTATTTTGGTGGGAATGTCGGTGTCCTGGGGACTTGTTTTGCCCATCTAAAGGATAATGTTTTATGATAAGATTAAAAAGACTTGTGCAGAGTTTTAATTATGCTTTTCGGGGTCTAAGAAAAACATTCAAAGAAGAGCAAAACATCAGACTACAAAGTATTGTTGGTTTTTGTGTTTTGATTTTTGCTATTTTCCTGGGTGTAAATAGGGTGGAATTGTCTTTGATTATTTTTTTGGTAGTGCTCGTTTTGCTGATGGAGCTCGCCAATAGTGCTGTTGAAAGAATTGCCGATGTTTTGAAACCAAGAATCAATTCATATATCAAAGAAATAAAAGACATAATGGCCGCCGCCGTACTCCTGGCTTCGATTATGTCAGTAGTTATTGGAATCTTAATTTTTTGGCCACATATTTTTAAATAAAATATGCGTAAATATTCATGACCATAAAACGAAGGGAATGGTTTCAAAAAATAGATACATACAAAAGCATTTAAATTTTTATATTTTTGTGTTATAATACTTAAAATAATAAGGGTCAATAGAAAGGCATTAATTTGACTTAAAATGTGAAAACAAATATTGACTCATCAATACTATGAAAGAAGAAATAATCGCTGGTTTAGATA
>JBBRXK010000065.1:0-5908 GCA_038248465.1 Patescibacteria group bacterium
CGCCCGATTAAAGGATTAACAGGATTCTAGGAAAGTTTATAAAATTATTATTTTTGTGTTTTGTTGATAAAAATTTACTAGGCCAAAAAGAAAAATGTGGAAAATAGTCATCGTGAAAATCCTTTAATCGGGCGAATCGTGGTTCAGACGAACTCTATCTCATGGCATTTAAAATTTGTCTAAAAATGTTATAATGCAGTCATACTTATATTAATTAAAAAAATATAAAAAAAGTATCTTTTTTCATTGGGAGTAGCACTTTTATTGCTAACAATGCCTGCCATCAGTAAGGCTGATTACGCCCTTAATTACGAGAGTGTATAATAAATTGTGTCTGTTTTTTTCTACCGAGTTTTAACTCGGGACGTCAGGGCTTTAGCCTCCCGAAAAACTGTGTCTTGTGTGCGATCTCACAAGCTCGCTAAGCCTCGGCTAAAGCTGGGTAGAAAATGTTATAAAATCATAGTCTTCATTTAATCATTTTAATCATAGTTCAAGAACAAACAATCAGTCATTCTGTTTGCCCGACCTAAAAAGGGGTACTAGCAAAGAATCTCGTCAACACTCATGTATAACAATGATAGTGCAATTTCGTAGCAACTTGGGAGCACTCCCTTCGCTCCGCTCTACTTGGAATATCGGTCATCATCCTGTATTTCTATTAGAAGACAGCAAACATTTGCAGTTACAAAAGCAACTCTCCCCTCAAATAGACACTTGTGCTATAATATGCCTATGGAAATATTACATGGACTAGCGACAGAACGAAGTATTTTTGCAAAAACGAGACTCTGGCTCTGGTATTTTTTGGCTTGCTTTTTTGGTCTATTTAGCGCCTTGGCGCTTTCCCTAATTGTTTTTTCCATCCAAAATAATGACTGGGGTATTGCCTCCTACTACTCTAGCAATATTTACACTTTCTTTTGGGCCAGTTTCCCCTACCTCCTTCTCGTTCCATTTTTAATCGCTTTGATTTTCGCTGTAATTTTTGTCAAAATTTCTCGTGCCCATCAAACTTTTTCTTGGTACGCTTACTTCGCGCTAACTTTTTTTTCAATCATGCTGTGTGCTATGCTTTTATTTTACAGTGGTTTTTCGGCCCTATTACATGACGGTCTTTCCCGATTTATGATTTATGATTTAGTTTTCAAAAACCGCCAAGAAATATGGCAATCTCCCGCTAGTGGCTTGCTCGCCGGCGAAATCGGCGTCATCACCGATCAAAACGATTTTTTTCTCCGCGACTTCAATAATAAAATTTGGGAGATTAAAAGTAGCAATCCCAAAATCAGCACTTACTCTATCATTAGAAGTACTAATAAAATAAAACTAATCGGTAGAATTAGCGACGAAAAAACTTTTGAAGCTAAAGAAATTTGGCCTTACTAAAAATTTATGCGCAAAAAATTATTATTCGTGGCATTTTTTCTGATAATTATATGCCTAGCTTTTTTTATTTTTTTCAATGCAAAAAATAAGCACATGGCGCCACCGATAGAAAATCTGACAAAGACGCATGATATTCCCGCTCGGTTACATGACTATGCTCAGAGTGTCGAATCTTTTATTAAGGCACTCAAAAAATCACGCGTAGCAATAGTGAACAACAAGCAGGCAGATGCGCTGTTCTTTAGTGATGAGGCCTTTATTGTTTGGCGCGATGTTCTAAATGAATTTATCAATACGCCACCAAAAGAATTTGCGAGCGACCCAAAATGGCCCCAAAATATTTCTGCCGTTTTTGACAGCATTCAAGCCGCCACCGATCTTTTGAGAAACAATCAAATGCTTGCTGGTGCAGACAAACTCGACGAGTGTCGTCGTATCATAAACAGTGTTTATCTCCAAAACAATCTCCAAAATACTGACAGCCAACTTTTTTCAATCCTACTTCTCGTAAAAAACGTTGCGGCTGCGCCGACATTAGAGCAAAGCAAAAAAGAATTAAGCCTGCTGAAGTTTGATTACGCCAATATCAAATATTTGGCGGACAGAAATCAGAACAAACAGTTGTTTCTCGATTTTGAAAATATAATTAGCGAAATAGACAAGGCTACGCAAGCAACACTAGGGCGCTCGCAAGCAACGCTCATGCCGACCTTTATCAAAATATATGAAACTAGTTATTAGCCCAATTGTTTTTTGAACCAATCAACCCAGGGCACAGTGGCCGGATCCACTTGATAAATTATGCCGAGATAATAGCTCATCCACGAACCAAATTGCAACATTTCAAAACATTGTTCCTTCTTCGTTTTGCCCTTCAAATCAACCCTCACCACATCGATACCATTTTTCTCTACCACTTGCAGTGTCAGCTTCATCCGCTTTTTTATGCGGTCATTATACAAATCAGAATTAAAAAAGACAAAAACCAGCGCTTTTTTGTTTAGTCCCGGATTGACCAGTCCCTCCATCGCAAAGTGATTGGCATCGGGCAAGACCAGATAGCTCGAAAAAGTTTTGGCATTTTCATTGGTCTGATTGCGAAGCACATGCAAATTACCAGATAAAAACTCTGCTCCAGCGTATATCGGCATCTTGCCTTCTAATTTCAGAGCCACTTTTTTGGCAATATTATTTACCGTTGGTCGCATTATACCAAGTTTGCGACTGCCGATTTCTAGAAAATCAATTATTTTTTGAATTTCTTTCACATCTATTTTAATAACTCCCGCCTTGGCGAGCATCACGGCAATTCCGAAAACTGAATAGCCCAGCCCAAGCCTTGGTTGTCCCGACGGATTCTCGGTCGGGCGAAACATATAACCAGGAATATCTTCGCTAATCATTAGTTTGTATAAAGCGCTTTTTTCGTCCTCGCTACAAATGGCCATTATTTTTGCACCTCTTTTTTTTGCCTCTTTGTAAGTGCTGAGTGGTTCCTCTGTCGTGCCAGAGTATGATGAAATTAAATATAGCGTTTTGTCATCCACGTAATTTGGCACGCCATAACCCGCACAAATATTTATCGGCACTTTTATCTGATCAGAAAATGCATTGCGCATTATTCTGATACCCAGGTTTGAGCCACCCATCCCCGCCAATACTACCTTATTTATTTCCGAATAATCTTTGGGTATTTTTATGAGTCGCGCTTCGGTGAGCACCTGTCTGATTTGATCCGGCAAAGTCGCGATTGAATCCGCTACAAAGCCCTTGTCCAATTTTTTGTAAATCTCTTGTTTGTCCAAATTCATATTTTTTTCATTTATTTTTTTAACTATACAAATTATATCATCTTTGCTAAAAAACAAAAAATCCCCGGCCAATAAAGTCAGAAAAACGCTCTTGACACTGCTTGATTTTTGACTCAATATATACTAGTATACAAGTATCAGGATTGACCTGGTTTTCTTATAATATAGTGATTCAATAACATTTATGTCCGGACACAGCAAGTGGTCAACAATCAAAAGAAAAAAGGGTGTAGCCGATGCCAAGCGTGGCGCAACCTTTACCAAACTCGGCAATCTCATTACTATTGCCGCCAAAGAAAAAGGCGGCAATATTGACGCCAATTTTATGCTCCGCATGGCCGTGGACAAAGCACGTAGCGTGAGTATGCCCAAAGAAAATATCGAAAAAGCCATCAAGCGTGGTACAGGTGAGCTCGGTGGCGAACAAATGCTCGAACTTATTTACGAAGGCATCGGCCCTGCCAACAGCCAATACGTTGTCAAAGCGATTACTGACAGCAAGAATCGCAGTGCCTCCAACATGCGCCACATATTTTCCAAATACGGCGGAGCCCTGTCGGCAGTCCTTTGGAATTTTGAACAAAAAGCCGTTATCAGAATTCTGGCTGACAACTTTACAACCATTGCCGAAGAAGATGAGCTCGCGCTTATAGAGCTCGGTGCCGATGACATTGTCCGCGAAGAAGAGGGTGTGACCATCTACTCCCATCTGGAAAATCTTGTAAATCTCAAAAAGTATTTTGACAACAAAAATATTAATACCGAATCTTCTGAAATCGAATATATCGCCAAGGACACTATCGATTTGAGCGACGAGGACTCTGAAAAAATCGCCAAGTTTGAAGAAGCGCTTGATGATTGCGAAGATGTTGGTGATTATTATTCAAATATCGCGAACTCCTAAATACTTTTATCATCCGCACTATGAACAATATAATTATCGGCATCGATCCGGGCATCGCTGATACTGGTTTTGGTGTTATCCGCGTTACACGAAGCAAGTTAGAGTGTATCGAATACGGTACTATCAAAACCAAGGCCAGCCTCACTCTTTCCAAAAGACTAAAAGAGTTGAACATCAAGCTAGATAAACTAATAAAGACCCACCAGCCAAAAATAGTCTCCGTCGAGCAGTTATTTTTTTGCAAAAACGTCAAGACCGCGCTGATCGTAGGGCAAGCGCGTGGCGTGATCCTCATGACTATTGAGCAAAATAATATTCCACTCATCGAATTTACGCCTCTCCAGATCAAACAAGCGGTATCGAGTTTTGGTCAAGCGGACAAGGGTCAAGTACAACGTATGGTCAAAATGATTTTAAATTTGTCAGAACTACCCAAACCCGATGATGCTGCTGACGCGCTTGCTGCCGCGATTTGTGCGAGCAACTTAAAAATATAATTTACCCTTGTAAATATTTATTTTCAAAAAAAACAAACTATGCCTAAACCAATCAAAATCGCTTACATCACTTCTGAAATTGACCCATATTCCAAAACCGGTGGCATGGCTGATGTAGCGCGGAGTCTGACCAAAGCGCTAAAAAGACTCAAGCACGATATTTTGATTATCACGCCTCTTTATAGTCAGAGTATCGACAAGAAAAAACACAAGCTCAGGTTATTATACAAAGATGTCAAGGTATACATCAATTCCGTTGACATTTTGATCATCAGTTATTACCGCGCCTATTCCATGGAGGGCTTGCCAGTATATTTTGTGGAGTGCAACAAATATTTTGGCAAAAGAAAGGCGCTCTACGGCTCCGATCACGAGAACGCACACTGGATGGCTTTTGATGTGGCTGCGCTCAAGTTGATATCACTGCTCAAGTTCAATGCCGACATTGTGCACTGTCATGATCGTCAAACCGGTCTTATCCCCTATTATCTCAAAACCGATTTCCGCTATTCCGGAACCCTCCAAAACGCCAAAACTATTTTTACAATCCACAATCTGATTTTTCAAATGGGAAAAAATTGGTGGGAGGTACCGATTGAAAAAAAAGATTATGGTCACACCCGCCTGCCTCATCTCGATGATCCCGATTTGGAAAATATCAATTTTGTCAAAAGAGCGATCCTTTCTGCCGATGCTATTTCTACAGTCAGCGAAAAATACCGTGAAGAAATAATGACCGTCAAATACGGACAAGATTTGAATCGTATTTTAAAAAATCGCCAAGACAGATTGTTTGGTATTGTCAACGGGATAGATTACAAGGCCTATAATCCCGAAAACGACCCGGGCTTATTCAAAAACTATACGCACAAAAAAATTCACCGCAAAAAGCTAAACAAGGAGTTTGTTCAAAAACTGTTCAAGTTGCCCGTCGACATGAATGTGCCCATCATCTGCACCACCTCGCGCGTTACTTTTCAGAAGGGCTTTGAATTGATTCTGAACATTATCGAAGACTTGCTACGCTTAAATATTCAAATTGTGGTAATTGGTGATGGTGACAAAAACTATATCACAAATCTAAAAAAAATCGCACGGAAATACCCCAAAAAAATCGCCATCATCCCTTCACACGAAATGAACCAAAAATACGAAACAGCGACCTATGCCGGCTCAGATTTTTTTCTCTTGCCCTCACATCACGAACCTTGTGGCATCAATCAGCTCATTGCCATGCGTTATGGCTGTGTGCCCATAGTGCGAAAAGTAGGCGGTCTCAACGACACGGTAAATAATTTCAACCCCAG
>JBBRXK010000066.1:0-5818 GCA_038248465.1 Patescibacteria group bacterium
AGCCACCATAGACAATCAATGCAATTATTAAAATTACCATCAATAGTCCTATCAATGCGGCGTATCCTTTTTGTGTATGTAAACTCATTAACATTAAATTCCGTAATATACCCCAGAAATATTTTGTTAGAATAACAAAACCGGAATAAAAGAACAAAGGGGTAAATTTTTCAAATCTTTCAAAATAATTATCGTCTCAGCATTATCGAGCAAAATGTGCAAAAGCTTTGTTGGCCTCGGCTGTCTTGTGCATAGTCTCTTTCTTTCTGATCACAGCACCTTCGCCGTCAGCGGCTAGTAGTATTTCATCAGCAAGCTTGATAGACATCGGTTTTCCTTTTCTACCACGAGCGACTTCGATCAACCAACGACAACCAAGCGCAAAACGTCTTTCTCCTCGTACCTGATATGGAATTTGGTAGTTAGCGCCACCAATTCGACGTCCGCGTACTTCAAGTAATGGTGAAACTTTTTTCAGCGCCTTGTTAAAAACATGGCGTGGGTCTTGTTTGGTGTTTTTCTTGATCAACTCAAAAGCTTCATAAACTACTTTTTCAGCAGTTGCCTTCTTGCCACCAATCATAATATAGTTTATGAACTTGGCAATATCAGTATCATTGTAGCGAATATCACCTTCTATTTTTCTTTTTGGAGCTTGTTTTCCTCTCATATTATTCTCTTCAAACCAACTAGCTTATTCTTAACATTGTACACTTAGCCGGTTTTACTTATTTACAAATTATTTTATTTTTTTATTAATTCCCAAACGCAAGAACTTGTCCAATTCTATAACTATTTCGCAGCCTTCGGTTTCTTAGCACCATACTTACTGCGACCAACCATTCTTCCAGCTACACCTTGCGCATCATACACACCACGCACGACCTTGTAACGTACACCAGGCAAATCGGCAGTTCTGCCAGCCTTGAGGAGCACGATTGAATGTTCCTGTAAATTATGACCAACACCAGGAATATAGGCAGTTACTTCCATGCCATTGGACAAACGGACACGAGCAATTTTACGAAGAGCTGAGTTCGGTTTCTTTGGCGTAGTAGTTGTAACCTTGAGACATACACCTCTTTTAAAGGGAGAGCCCTTACGTAAAGTTGTGCGTCGGCGATGCAAAGTATCAAGGATAGTTTGCATGGCTGCATATTTTACTTTATTTTTCTTACTTGTTCGTCCTATTCTTACTAGTTGATTTATTGTTGGCATATTTCCTTTAGTTTAATTGAGTTCTATTATATCTTTATATATAAATATTTTGTCTTTAATAAAACAAACCCGTTTAAGCGGGTAATCGTTATAACAAAATGCTATTTCAATGTATCAAAATCTTCAAAATAAGTCAAGAGCTTTTGGATTAATATTCTGAACAATTACAAAATTGCTAATTTTATTTGATTAATGGGGTTTGTTTTTTGTTTTTTTTATATCCACTTAAATTTCTATCCGGCTTTAACCGAGGGGCTCTTTACTTTTAAGCTCGCATATTAATGCGTGTTTTTTCGGGAGGCTAAAGCCTCGACGACCCGAGTTAAAACTCGGTAGAAAAAAACAGATACAATTTATTATACGCCTCCAAGAAATATAAAGATATTGATATAATGTTCAAAAATAAAAAAACCCGCAAACTTATCATCTGCGGGTGTTGAGTGTTTTTGAGCTTTACCGACGCTCGGAAAACTTTATTGCTTGTTGCAACTCGGCCTCATATTCCTTAAATACTGACTGAGTGGTCTCCATTTTTAACCGGCGACGAATTGCTGCCGCTCTTTTCTCTACTGAAAGCTCAATGGCTTTTTTGCCTGCTTGGGCATTTACTGAGCGGCAAATACGAAACAGTTTACTATTTTCGCCCTGACAGCTCTGATAAAAATCAAAAATATCAGCGTTTCCAGTCAAGAGATAAGGAAGGTTTTTAATTTCGTCTACCTCTTTTAGCTGTTGGTAGCTTATACCAAGCAAACACGAAAGGCGACGAATGGTTTCTGGATCGCTTCGGGCAATCTGCAAAAGGATTCCTGGCTCAAGACTTCTTCCCCAGGTTTTCTTTTTTCTCCTTGAATGATGAAACGATGCCCAATCTACAAGCATCTCATCTAGGATTTGCTGATTGTGACCCAGTTCAAACATTTCAATAACCTGCTGATTACTAAACTTGGACCATTCTATCTTGCCAGCGAATACTTTATAATCAGAAACTGCCGTAAATAGAATAATCAACTCCACGAAACTCGGGTTAAAACGCTCCAAGGCAATTTTTACATATTCCAAACTATCTCCTTCACCAATCTCCAGGTTGGCCAATTTGTCAAACACATCAGCTCGGTCAGCATCGCGAAATATTTGAAGTTTAATCCCCATTATCTCGTTCACGTCATCCGAAACTTCCAGCTCAGACATCATTACTTCGGATTTGTTTTCTCCCTGCAAGCGATCTATCAAGTCCATAGCCAAGTCCAAAATCTTTTGCTTGGCATATTGGCTTGGAGAATAACTTGCCGAAGCTCTTTCAAAAACAATCAGCAGTTCAAACTTGTTTAACAAGGCAAATTTCTCTCCCAGCATCGCAAGCTCTTGAACGCTCAATGTGTTTTTTAGACCGCCGGCAAGCAACGATGAGTATATTTTGGTAATTGCCAAGCGCTCTTTTTCGTGATAATTATTAGTTGTACACGCAGAGCCAATAAATGCCTTGTAAAATTGACGCAACGACTCTTCGTCTTGTGCCTTTTTCCACTCGGCATTGAACCACTCAAGCCCCTGCCATGGCGCATTTCTTTCCCAAGCCATTTTTTCGCACAAATCTAATAGCTTGTATTCATAATCTGTATCTCGAAATTCATCGAGATGATTGCTTGTCGTTAACAGCTTGTTGATTGCCGTCAAACCTTCACGAAAAAAATATACCAGGCCATTTGTCTTAAGACCCGAACTACCAAGCATCTGATTGCCTGCAAACTTGCGAATCACGCCATAATTTGTTATTCCAACAATTATTTTTAGCGACAACTGCAAGTAAGCTTCATAATACTTGTTGAAATACTTCTCCGCAAAACTCAAAGTCATCGACACCCCTTCCTCTCTAAATCGAGCGAGGTCAGAATCGGCCAAATTGCCGTGTTCTAATCCCTGCTCAACCATCTCAAAGAGAAAAAGGTGCCCGCTGGTTTTTATTAAATCCATTGGACACCTCGTTTATTAAGTTAGTGGCAGAAACATATCTGCCTCTTTTTCACCCTCCCCTTCGGACCGCAAGGCAAGCACAACTTCCAATACATCCCGGAAGCTGAAGTCCTTGTCCTCTCCCAGAATAATTCTCAGAAATTTTTTAGCGAGGACGGGATGATGCTCTTCCATGAGATAATAGATGTGGCCGATTTCACCACTTTGATTGAATGGATATGGAAATTCCACCCGATCATCCTTAATCTCAAAGCTGTTATCGTCCTCCCTGTCATCTGGGTCGATAGCTGACTCATCTTCTGAGCCAAGTATTGCATCCGCCGGGTTACTGATTTTTCCTTCGCAAAAATAAGCGAAGGGCAAGCTCATGTACAAGATGACAGTTTCGTCCTCCTGGACAATTTCGAAAAAATTATGAAGCCACTTTCCGTCATTTTCGTGGCCGATGACAATGGTGCGAAGCACATTTGCCATCGAGGGAATCAGTTCGTCCAGGTAATCCTGGTCACCCTCGATATACGCTCTCCAGTTGCGTGGATCTGCGCGGATGATTCGAATCGCCTGTTCGGGACTCGAAACCAAAGCCAAGAAAGATGGCTTACCGATATCGAAGCCGTCGATGATTTTTGCTAGCACAGCGGGCTCGAGATTTTCCAACAACGAGATCGCCTGCTCATCACCGCCCTCGTCTGCATACTTCATAATGGCTTCATCAGCCCTCTCAACAGAAGATCGTAATGCCAGGTCCGATATAGTCTCAACGATGCTGATTTTATTCATTTTCTTCCTCCATGGATTTTTTTAATAGCAATTTATTTTTAGCCACTTCAGCCTTAATACTTATTTTGATAAGGCCAATGGCTATCATCACGCGTGTAGCAAAAACTTGATCGCAACTTTTCATGTAGTCAATGAATTGTTGCCCTGAAACTAAAAACAGCTTACTACCGGTCAATTCCGACCAAGGGATTAGGGAGTTAATTTTTTTAGAAAAAAAATCTTCTCCTGCTTTGGTCAGCTTGACCAGTGGGTAGGCAGCAAACAAAACTTGGTCGGGGACCAAATCGATATACTGATCCATCTTGCCCTGCAGACCGTCCCTTGTTCTCCTACTCATCTCTGCGAGTTGTCGAATGTCATCGTCGAGATAATATTGGAATATAGCATCTTTCGCTAAATCCGCCAACTTTCTAGTCTTTTTCATTTTTCCTCCGAAAATATTTTTTTCCAGCACTCTTCTGCGTATCCCCTTGGGTCTGGCAAATATCTGGCCGCCGTTCCTTCTTCGTACTCCTGCCTTTTTACAGGATCAGAAAGAATTTCGTAAGCCTTTTGTATTTTTAGAAATCGGCCATCACCACCCGAATGCTTATCGGGGTGATATTTTTTAGCCAATTCTCGATATGCTGTTTTTATATCAGCAAACGAGGCCAAACGATTTACGCCAAGCTGCTCATAGTGCTCCATTATTTTTTCTCCGTTATTCAATTTTAAAGGGCACGTGCCCAAATTCATTACGATTCTAGACAATGGTCAATTGTAGCATTTTTTACTAGCCTTGTCAAGACTAGCACGGGGGATTTGGATTAATATTCTGAACAATTACAAAATTGCTAATTTTATTTGATTAATAGGATTTGTGATTTGGGTTTTTATAGTTTTTTTTCACAAAGTCTGAGCTTAGTATTACCCAGTAAATAAAGAAAGCCCATTATCCTTTTTAGATAGAATAATGGGCCTTGTGTAAATTTCAAGAAAGCTCCCTCCTGCGCCTTCGCTTCGGAGGGCAGGCAAGAATTCAAAATTCGAGATTAGACAAGTTCCGGAAAAGGAACAAGCCGAGCTTCGAGTCGCAGTTGGAGTCGTCGGTTTTGCCGATATCGAAACCGTCGTTAGCGAAATCGCCAGCGTCCACGTGATTGACTTCGGAATCAACATCGCAGGTACGACCCCACATTTTATTGTTGATGCGCTGGCCATTGTTTTTCTGAAATGCAAGAAAATGCATCGGTATGCATTCCACCACTTTCGGGACACAGTAGTTTTCTGGTTTCAGTTTAAGCTGTTCAACCCATTTCCTTGATTCCGTGCCGGGAATTACACCCTCAAACATGAGGAACCACGAAAATCTAGCCGTGTTTTTATTGGCAAATCTACTCCCCCTGTACCAGGCATCGTCGTCCATGTAGCTGTAGAAACGGGGCTGATTATTTTTCGGATACATCTTCTGCCACTGTTTTACAGTGAGCGAAAAACCTTTGAAATCGGCCGGCAGGTAAAAGAGGTAATGCGTCTCTTTCACCCTCTTGCCTTTTACAAAGGGACACGGGCTTTCAAGAATCTCTTGTAGCTTTTCGATCGGCATCGGCAAGGTTATATTCTTCGGCAATTCAACGCCGTAATGCCTCACCCAGTCTGTCGGACCAAAAAACCTATCCAGCTCAAGAATAGCTAGAAGTTGCACATCGACTTCGCAGGGCTTGTTCGTCTTCTCTATGATGAAATCGGCGACCAACTTCGCGAGTGTCTTGTCCGAACGAAGTAAGGCAAGTTGATCAAGCGTTACCCCCGCGTCTTCCAGCGCCTTTATTGTTGCTTCGATTTGTATGAGCGATCCGTTCTCCAG
>JBBRXK010000067.1:0-5806 GCA_038248465.1 Patescibacteria group bacterium
CACCAAATCATCTTCTTCTATCGCCCACTCGCGCGGATAAGCGACGATGATGCGACCGTCAAATGTCTCGACGACGGGATATTTATCGGCGTCATTAAAAGCGACTACCTTACCAAGTGTGCCGTTTACGTATTGGCATTTGCCTGATTCATCAAATTTGTTTTTGACAAACATAACTACAGCCCCAATTTTTAGGGCCAAATTGGCTGGTGCCATGCAATTTTTGATAAGAGAGTCGATGAGTTTGTCTCGGCCAGGCTCATGAAAAAAATCCATTTCAAAAATATTTTCGTTACAATTTAATTTGCGAAGCTCGGCATTGTTGATGGCATCGACATCGAGGTTTTTTGTGTAGAGCTTGGTGGGAGTGACATTGCCCCTGACAGCTTGATTGAGTCTACTCTCTAGTTGTTTGATTGTATTTTCGTCGATTTTGTTATTGCGAATGCTATTTAGCACCTTGATAAAGTCTTGATCCTTGTGTCGATGTTGTTCGTCTAGATAACAGATTTTCAATTCGCTCTCTTTCCAGGCGCTGGCATGAAAGGCGTATTCGTTTTTTTCATCGCCGACACTGACAGGCGGAAGCTGAAAAAAATCACCACAAAAAACGACCTGCATACCGCCAAAAGGCAAAATACTATTTTTGAATGATTGGCAAAGATTGCTGACGAGCTCCAACCTATCGGCATCAAGCATAGAAATTTCATCGATAATCAAAGCCTTGGTTTTGCTCAAACGTTCTTGTAGATAGCGTTTTTTCAAAACTTTTTTGAAGTCGGCTTTGTTTAGTTTATCAGCGATGCCCATACCACACCAAGAATGTATGGTGATGCCATTGATATGGGTGGCAGCAATACCCGTAGATGCTGTGACCGCGACGCTGATCTTTTTGGCTTTGAGATATTCAATATATTGATTGAGCAAAAAAGTCTTTCCACTACCAGCAGGGCCGGTGAGAAAAACATTTTCACCCATTTTTAGAATGTCGAGGGCTTCGGATTGAGTCATTGTTTTGATTTGCACTTTTAGAATAAATATTCTGGACTGTGTAGTATATTTTCTATTATATGTTTAGTGTAACAGGTGGGTTGGGGGTGTCAAATATATTAAAATTTTGATAGTAATTTTTATTTCAGATAATAAAATACTGGCATCTTCGTCACCACCAACGCCTTGGAATAATTAAGAGGTGGAAGCAGGGCATGTGTAATGTTTTCGATTGTGTTTTATGTGGCATCTATTATAGCCATCTTTCTTAATTACTTAGTCTGATAAAAGTATCAGTTGCCCCGAGCAGATCGTTTGCTCGGGGTTTTTTTAATTAGAAAAACTGCTGGTGTTGTTTGTCGTATATATTTAATTTTGCCAAGTAGTCGGTTCATCATATTTGTCACCGAGTCCAGTCCAGACAATCTCGAGAATTTCTTTGACGGCTTTCGCGAACTTGGGAGATTCGATGATGAGAGTTTCGACGCTTTGCATTAGGCAGATGCGCACGAATTGATTGTCGCATGATTCAATAGATACTTCGGCGCTATAGATGCTTTCTGGTAAAAATTTGGCTTCTATGGAGTTGAGATTTTGATTGAGAAAATTTTCAAATGGCTTTAGCCCAGGCGTGTCGACAGTAATACCACGGACTTTGGTGTGATGTTTTTCTTTGTACTCGTTCCAGTCCAAAAAAACCTGGGTAACTTCTGGCGAGGTGTTTAGATTGGAGATAGCTATTGCAAATAAAAAGGATGCTTTTGTAAGCATCCTTGTTGAGATTAGGAAAATAGATATAAAACCTGTGTGTAAAGCTCCTCATTTTTCTTTCTTGCTAAGAGTATTTCTGCACCAAGACTAATTTTTGTGGAGGGATATGAACGGTTGCGATTCACTAAATCGTGCAAAATATTTATGTCTAGCTGTTCTGGAAAATGCTTGATCAACATCTTTTGAGCTTCTTGAAAAACACGACCGCTTGACTCTAGAAAACTAGTTAATATTCGATAATCAAACTGTTCAGCGCTAAATTTTTCAAGAAATTCACAGGCAGTATCTTGAATAATTCCATTATTCGATCCTAGAAAATTAAACAAAACTTGATAATCTAGGTTTTTAATACTAAATCTTTTGAGCAGTTTAAGTGCAATTATTCGAACATTGGATTTGTACGATTGCAGAAGACTGAATAAAACTTGATAGTCTAGATTTTCAAGATCAATTATTTCTAACATCTCAGTTACTGCATTTTTAACATCGGAATTATCGGATTCAAGAAGACTAGTCAATATTCGACAATCAAGCTGGTTAACATCGAACTTTTTAAGCAGGATAAGCGCGACACCCTGTTCATGGGAAAAGCCTGATTTCAGAATACCAAACAAAAAATTACTGTCTAGTTGTTCCTTGTTAAACTTTTTGAGCAGTGCGCTTGAAGCTTTTTGAATATCGGCGCAATCAGACCTCAGAAAATCAAACAAAGTTTGACAATCAAGAATTTTTGAAAAATGACTAAGTAGTAACTGTTGCACGGTTTTGAGAACTTTGTCATTATCTGACTTCAGATAGTCTAATAATACTTGAAAATCAGTCTGTTTAACACTGGCCAAATTTATCATTGCAAGCGCATTGTTTCGAATATCAGAATTGTCCGATTCTAGAAAACTAATTAGTGTCTTGCAATCAAGTTGCTTGGCAAAATTCTCAAGTAATAAATTCTGAACAAGTTCTTTTGTTTCAGCATGATTCGACCCAAGAAAATCTAACAATATCTGAATATTCATTTGCATGGCACTAAACTTTTTGAGCAGTGATTTTGTGGTTTTATTAACAGTCGTATAAGGCGATTGCAGTAATAGAAGCAATTTTTGTAAATCAAGTTGTTCAGCACTAAACTTTTCAAGTAGTATCCCCACAGCTTCAATTTGACCTTTATATGGTGAGTTTAGAAAAGACATCAATGCTTGGCAATCAAGTTGCTCAACGCTAAACTTTTCGATTAGTGCAAACACGGCCTCTTTAACAAAATCGTTGCTTGTCTTTGCAATACCAAACAAAGCCTGATAATCAAGTTGATCTGCGCTAAACTTCTCAAGTAAGACGAACGCATTTTTTCGAATACTGGGACAGGTCGACTGCATAAAATATAGCAATATTAGATAATCAAGTCGCTCTGGAAAGTGCTTAAGTAGTAGTGATTGTGTTTCAATTTGAACACCGTTGTCATTTGCTCTTAAGAAGTCGAGTAACGCCTGATAATCAAGCTGATCTGTGCTAAATTTTTCAAAAAGTGGGTGCATAGGACTTAGATCTAGCCGGTATATTTTTTTGCCTTTTAGCGAATTTAGCATCATTTTGTAGTCAAATTTTTGGATGTTTGCATTTTCAATGAGTTTGTTAAACAACGCTTTTGATTCTACACTTAACTCAAACAGTTTTTCATAGTTTTCTTTCATTTTGTTTCTCCTTTAATAGTTTGTCTTTTTTGGCATGACCATTTGATTGTTGCGTAAATTGTATTAAATTTTCAAGGTTCATTTTTTTTGTCCAATTTGAGCTAGACATATTACTATAGCATAGAAAATAAGTTATGTCAAGCATAAGTCATATAAAACATACCTATATAAATAAGACGTATAGACAAATATAATATGGGTATGATATAATAATAGTCATAAAATATATGACTAAAAAATATGTACAAAAAAAATGATTATTTGGAAAGTGGACTGAAGCTTGGCCTTAGTGGGAAGGCATCGGCTGTCTACGTGCAGCTTTTAATGGCTAAAAAAGCCGAATCTCCTGTACGGATTATTAATTCTACTAAACTTCATAGACAATATGTTTATGACGCGATTAGAGAGTTGCAAAAAAAAGAGCTAGTTGCTAGCACTGGTTACGGGCGCTCTATAAAATATTTTGCAAATAACCCCAAAATAGCCATGAAAGAGTTTGAAGAAAGAAGGCTAGATGCTCTAGAGGGAGCGAACAAGTTAATGTCAATTTTTCGAAAGTCAGCAGAAGGATTGATTGAAATAATTGAAGGTGGAGAAGCTGTTATTGAAAGTGAGATTGAGCTAATGAAGGAACAGACAGTTGGTGATCGGCTTGATATTATTGGTGGTGCAGGCACTGGATTCCTCGAACTATTTGCAAATAGATTAGGCGAGTATGAAAAATTAAGAATTGCTAAGGGCTGTAAAATTCGCTATATAGGTGCAAGCGAAGATTATAAATACAAAGAGAATAACAGGGTAATTGAGAGAAAATATTATGAAGAGAAATATCTAGAGAACATTAATAATGTAGTTAATATTACAGTTAGGCCCGACTCAGTATCATTTAATATTTATGCTCCCGAGATTATGGTAATACGATTAAAAAATCCAGAAGCAGTGATTGGGCAGAGGGCTTTGTTTGAGGTGCTTTGGGGGGTTGCTAAAAGGTGATAAAATAACCCACTAGTTTGGGCTAGTGGGTTTTAGGCGTGATATTTTGTTTAATAATTAAAACTCAGTAATCAGGATTTCCAAGTAGTCGGCTCATTATAATCATCTCCAAGCCCAGTCCAGACAATCTCTAATATTTCTTTGATGGCTTTGGCGAATTTGGGGGATTCGATGATTAATGTTTCGGTGCTTTGCATTAGGCAGATGCGCACGAATTGATTGTCGCAGGATTCAATAGATACTTCGGCGCTATAGATGCTTTCTGGTAAAAATTTGGCTTCTATGGAGTTGAGATTTTGATTGAGAAAATTTTCAAATGGCTTTAGCCCAGGCGTGTCGACAGTAATGCCACGGACCTTGGTGTGATGTTTTTCTTTGTACTCGTTCCAGTCCAAAAAAACCTGAGTAACTTCTGGCGAGGTGTTTAGATTGGAGGCGAAAAACCCTACGATATTTTTGCCATGCAATTCTTTTTTCTTGTAGTCGTAGGCTTGGCGCAGACCGTCGACACCTTCAAAGTACATTATGCTTGGTTTTTCGTTGATGCTTTTTTGAAAGGAGCGCAACTCCGGTAGCACCTCTTTGATCGCTCTTAGGTGGTCTTCTTGATGCTCGATAAAAGTTTCGGGAGTACGAGCGATATAGCGCAATTTATCTTCGCCTGGCATATGCACAATCAAACCTTTTTTAACTAGCTCTTCGGCAATCACGTAGGCAGTCGGTCGTTTGATACCCGCCTTCTTGGCTATCTGGTACGGAGTAGAGGGCCCAAGCTGAAGCAAGGCCAGATAAATGCCCGCTTCTTTTTCGCTTAGTCCGAGATTGGTTAGAGGTTTTATTAGGTGGTTCATTTAAAAGTTTACTTTAATAAAATATCGCTTAGTTTTTTCAAGGCTTCTTCAATGGGAATGATAGTGATGTCGCCTTGATACGTTGTTTTGCTTGCCGAGCAGAACACAAAGCACTTGGCTTGCGGATAGTCGCGTTTGAAAGCTTTTAAACCGTTTAAGTCTTTGGACGAAAGATTAGATTTTCTTTTTATTTCTATGGCTATTAGCCCCTTTGGTCCATATAATACAAAGTCTACTTCAAGGCCAGTAACTGATCGCCAATAATATATTTTGTAGCCAAGGCCAAGATAGTCGTTAAGCGCTCGTAGTTCTTGCAAAAATAATGTTTCTAGCGCGGGACCATCAATCTCGCTTTCAGAATCAAGTGGCCCAGCGGGACGAAGTGAGCGGAATACGCCAGTGTCAAAAAAATAGAATTTATTGTGAGAAATTAATTTTCGCTTGGCACGTTTATTAAAAACCGGCAAACGGTAACCAATTAATAAGTCCTCCAGAATTTTGAAATAGTTTTCTACC
>JBBRXK010000068.1:0-5750 GCA_038248465.1 Patescibacteria group bacterium
AGTCGTGCGGTGATTGACAAAGGCAGTGAAGGGAAATTTGCGCAACTACTAGTGAATAATCAAACCAAAGAACAAAAAATAGTCACAGGTATTCGCGGCGACGGTGGCAATATCGAAGTTTTGGATGGCCTCAAAGTGGGCGATGAAATCATAACACAAACCATTGAAAATTAATAAATATTTAAAAAAATCTATGAATGAAATGTTAAACATGAATATACCAAAACAGGGAGGAGAACAACTCGAAACACCTAATAATAAAATAGACGATGCAGTGAAAAGATTTATTAAAGAATGTGAAATGCGAAACAATTTTGATAATAAAAAATAAAAACCTATGGAAACAAAATATAAGAATGAATTAAAAGAATTGATTATAGAATCAAATTTGAACAGTAATCAAAAAATGCTTTGGGAATTATTTTTAAAAATTTCTAATGAGGAGGAAAACGAAGCGATATTCGAGGCTGCCAAGGAGTCGAATGAAAATCTTGGGCTTTTAACAAAGCATCTTCGGGATAAAATTTGGGATATGAAAGAAAATGACGAGGAAGTTTGGCGTGAGCTTACCAAGGATGAAGAAATGTATGCGGGAATATTATAAGCATGTTGATAAATATAAAAAATCTTAAAAAAGATTTCAAAACCGGTGATGTGGTAACCAAGGTTCTTCACGGCCTCAGCTTTACTATTGATAAAGGTGATTTTGTATCGATTATGGGCCCGTCGGGGTCAGGCAAGTCAACCCTGATGCACATTATCGGCTTGCTTGACCGAGCGAGTAGTGGCTTGTATGAATTGGAAGGAGTTGATGTCACCAAAATGAATGACAACCAATTGGCAGAGCTACGGAATAAAAAAATAGGTTTTGTGTTTCAATCCTTCAATCTCTTGCCAAGAACAACTGTGCTTGACAATGTTATTTTGCCACTCAGTTATGCTAGCGAGTCGGTAGACGCGAAAGAAAGAGGCAAGGAAGTTTTAAAAAGCGTAGAACTCAGTCATCGCTTACATTATTATACAAATCAAATATCAGGCGGAGAAAAACAGCGCGTTGCGATAGCGCGCGCTTTGGTAAATAAGCCATCAATTATTTTTGCTGATGAACCAACAGGAAATCTTGATTCAAAATCTGGAGTACAGGTCATGGAAATTTTACAAAAATTGAACGATGAGGGTAACACGATTATTCTAGTTACTCACGAAACCTTTACCGCTGAGCATGCCAAGCGGATTATTAAAATTCACGATGGACTTATCGTAGAAGACCAGAAGGTAATAAATCGCAGAGTAGCAAAGAAAGGAGAGGCGCTTAAATAAAATTTAAACTTCGATTAAAAAAAAATTTTGAAAATAAAATAATTAAACAAGTTTAGACTTGACTTGTTTTCTAATAGATAATTTGTAGAAGAAAATGAAATCCATTCTAAAACAATCATTTTCTATGGCCATAAAATCACTTCTAGCCACCAAGGCTCGAAGTTTTTTGACTATGCTCGGGATTATAATCGGTGTGGGAGCGGTAATTTTGATAATGTCAGTTGGTGCGGGTGCGCAGAGCTTGATACTAAATCAAATCGAATCATTGGGGACGAATTTGCTAGTGGTTTTACCCGGAGCATCAGAAAAAGATCAGCCACCACCTCAGGCAATGGGAATCACGGTTACTACGCTAACATATGATGACTATCTTTCTGTCAAAGATCCGGCAAAAGTGCCGAATGTCATGGGTATTGCGATTTTTTCAAAAAATGTTGGCACGACATCATGGAAGTCAGCGTCGTATGACACAAGTATAAGTGGGACAAATGCTAGTTACAGAGATGTTGAGGGCGGTAATTTGCTTGAAGGAAGATTTTTTACCGAAGAAGAGGAACGGAATTTAAGCAAAGTAGTTGTGCTCGGGGCAACTGTAAAGAAAGAACTATTTGGGGATTCGAAGGCAATTGGCGAATTTATTAAAATAAAGAAGCACAGTTTTGAAATAATTGGCGTAATGGAAAAACGGGGAAATGTTGCCTTTCAAGATTATGACGATCAAGTTTTTGTGCCGGTTCGTACAGTACAAAAGATTATTTCAGGCGTCAACCATCTCGGCTTTATGCGAGTCAAAATAAATGACAGAGAAAACATAGATCAGGCTATCAAAGACATTGAATTTACTTTGCGCGATAAGCATAATATAGATGATCAAAGTGGTGAATCCGATGATTTTTCTATTCGAAGTGGGAATGAAGCAATGCAATTGTTCGAGACGGTAACCAATTCATTGAAATACTTTTTGGCGATGATGGCTGCGTTATCACTAATAGTCGGCGGCATCGGTATTATGAATATTATGCTAGTAAGCGTAACCGAAAGAACGCGTGAAATTGGATTGCGCAAAGCGGTCGGTGCCAAGCGTTCTCATTTGATGGTGCAGTTTTTGCTAGAAGCGATAACGATTACCTTGTTTGGGGGAGTGATTGGGATTATTGGTGGCGTAGCAACTTCCTACATAGTTTCTTTGGTGGCAAATTATCTGCACTACAAGTGGGACTTTGTGGTTACGCCCAGCTCTATAATAGCGGGATTAATTGTTTCTGCAGGTGTCGGACTATTTTTTGGAATTTATCCCGCAAACAAAGCAAGCAAACTAGATCCGATTAGCGCTCTCAGACATGAGTAAATTTATATATGTCAAATATCTATAGCAATCTAACTAAAACAGCATTTAAAAGCTTGTTTTCAAATAAAATCAGAACATTTTTAACTGTTCTGGGAATTATGATTGGCATTGCTAGTGTGATAATTGTGTATTCTGCTGGCGAAGGATTGAGCGGACTAATAATGGATCAAATCAAAGGTTTTGGCACGGATATTATTGAAACTGAAATTAAAGTCCCCACTTCGAAGAAAGGTGCGGCAGCCGAGCAGCAGAGCGCTTCCTCGCTGGTGCAAGGGGTGCAGATTACTACATTGAACATGAAAGATCTGAACGATATTAATAGATTGCCAAATGTTGTTGCCGGTTATCCTGGATTAATGGGGCAGGAACAGGTAAGTTATGAAAATGAAAAAAAGAGATGCATGATTCTGGGAACAAATAGTAGCTACCTCGATATAGATCAAGGCAATCTAGAATTTGGCAGTTTTTTTACTGAAGCTGATAACAATTCAATCGCAAAAGTAGTAGTGTTGGGCGCAGATATAAAAGACGATTTATTTGGTGAGAGTGACGCTGTTGGGAAAATGGTAAAAATAAAACAGGCGAAATACCGCGTGATTGGTGTGATGGAAAAAAGAGGGGCTATGCTATCGATGAATTGGGATCAGATGATTATTATGCCCATAAAAACATTACAAAAAAGACTCTTGGGGATAGATCATTTTACCTATATGGTTCATCAAATCCAGGATATGAGTCTCGCTAACGAAACGGCCGAAGAGGCAAGACTGATATTGCGTGAAAATCACAACCTACCGCTTGCGAAAAAACTGGATACAGGGATAGATGACACTAGTCATGATGATTTTCGCGTGGTGACTATGGACGAGATGATGTCCACGCTAAATGTAATCACCGATGCCCTGACTTGGTTGCTTTTGGCTATAGTGGCAATATCCCTCCTTGTCGGTGGCGTGGGAATTATGAACATTATGTATGTGGTTGTAGGGGAGAGGACAAGCGAAATAGGTTTGCGCAAAGCAGTCGGCGCAACATACAAAACAATAATGATACAATTTTTAATTGAAGCAGTGGTTATTACATCGGTGGGCGGAGTGGTTGGTATATTTTTTGGTGGCCTTGTTTCATTTTTAATTTCAATCGGTGCTCAATATGCTGGGCTAGATTGGACATTTAGCATTCCCGTACAAGCTTTTGTTGTCGCTATTAGCTTCTCTACTTTTTTCGGTTTGCTTTTTGGTATCTATCCTGCGCGCAAAGCAGCCAAATTGGAACCCATCTCGGCACTACGGCAAGAATAGTTATTTCGTATAAAAAGATTAATTGTTTTTATATGGGCTATCAATTTTCATTTCTGATTTTGCATTTTAATTTTTAGTTTAAAATAGCTTCAAAAACAACGCAGAATCCAAAAAAAAGCGCCAGAAATTCGCTTGATTTTATTAGCCTATTATGTTAATATAAACAAGTTATATATAAAAAATGTTTAGATTTTCAAAAAACAATAAACTGAATTTATTAACCGTATTTAATGAGGCCAAACATACTTATGATGAGGTGCCTTATATAAAAAAAAGAAGAACTTTGGCGCTTGCTTATCGTGTCTTGAAGTATTTTTCCATACTAGTTTTAGTAGGTTTTGTAATTCTAGTCTTATTATTTTTAATTTACGTCAAAGATATTCGTGAATTTTATAATTATGCTTTTGATGGTAAAAAATCAATTGAAAAAGCGATTGAATTGATATTAACAGGGGAATACAAAAAGGGAAGTGCTCAGTCAATATCAGCTGGAGATAGTTTTGCGCGAGCGATTTTGATAGCAGAGAAATACAAGGACAACAATTTTCTAAAAATAGTTGGCTATTTACGTGTTCAGTTTGATGATGTGGAATATTTAATTCATTCTGCCGAGATTATTAGCAAGGCTGTAAGCCAAAGTGCAGAGTTTGCCGACGCCCTAGAAAGCATATTGGTGAACAAGGAAAGGAATTTTAATAAGCTGAACACGGAAGACAAAAAGAACTTACTCGAAATTATTTACAAAAGCTCACCGGAGCTAAATGGCATAAAGGCCAACATTGACTTGGCCATGATAAATCTAAAGCAAATCAGTTACACCGGTGTATTGTTACCATTCAAACCAAAAGTATCAGAAATAGAAACCAAGCTCAGCAAGGTGCAGGAGGGACTATCAATGTTGATTCCATTATCAAATTTTGTTCCAGTCGTTTTTGGTTATCCAGAGAAATCAAATTTTTTGTTTATTTTGCAAAACAGCGATGAGCTTCGTCCGACTGGTGGTTTTATTGGGACATACGGTATACTACAAACAGAATATGGTGATATAGCGAGACTAGACACGCACGACGTCTATCATCTAGACATGCCGGTCAAGGACACTTTTAGCAAAGATCCGCCCGCGCCACTTAAAAAATATCTCGGTACGGACAAATGGTACATGCGCGACGCCAATTGGTCACCAGATTGGCCGAGTTCGGCCAAATTGATTCAGTGGTTTTATCATGAAGAAGATAAGCTTCTGCCCCCCAAGGATCAGGTGAATAATTTCAGCGGTGAATTTAGTGGCGTAGTTGCCATCACGCCTGAATTAATTACTGATTTATTAGCTTTAACGGGGCCAATATATATTGCAGATCAGGAATTTAATCAAAACAATTTTGTTGACTTACTTCAGTACAAAGTGGAACAAGAGTATATTCAACTGGGGGTGAGTTCTTGGCACCGCAAAGCAGTAATCGGAGAAATTGTGAAAGAATTGAAAATTAGACTGTTTGACTTGAACCCGACAGAAATGTATGCTGTACTGGACGTCTTTAATACCAATTTCCTTGAAAAAAATATACTTTTATTTTTTAATGATCAAGGCTTTGAAGAAATCGCCATGGACAAAAGCTGGACTGGTGAAATCAAACAGACAGATGGTGATTATCTCATGGTAGTGGATGCGAATATGGCGAGCTACAAAACCGATGCTGTTATGAACAAGGCGATGTATTATAGTGTAGAGCAGGGAGTGAATACGGAAATGAATGCCGATCTAATTTTGAATTATGCTCATA
>JBBRXK010000069.1:0-5743 GCA_038248465.1 Patescibacteria group bacterium
GCTTTTGTCGGGAATAATTGTTGGTACGCTCGGCGTGCTGGATGATGTGGTGATTTCGCAAATAATGAGCGTGCGACAGATACATGAGGCGAATACCGCCCTATCAAAAAAAGAAGTTTTTCAAAGCGCATACAAGGTTGGTGTTTCGCACATCAGCTCGATGGCCAACACGCTTTTTCTTGCTTATACCGGCGCCTCATTTCCACTGCTAATTTTATTTTTTAGTGGCGAGAGCGCCTTCAAGAGTTTTTTTGAAATAATTAATAATGAGTCGATTGCGACTGAGGTCGTGCGAACGTTAGCGGGGAGCGTGGGACTGATTTTGGCGGTACCGATATCGACTTGCTTGGCAGTTGTGTTTATTGTAAAGAGGGGTAAATAGGCTTGACAAAATCTTTGCACTTGATATACTTAGATAGTTGACTAAATATCTAAATAAATTTTCTATGAGTTTTAATAAAACAATGCAGGCGCTTGCAGATCCGACCAGGAGAAGGATACTTGAATTACTCAAGAAGAAAGATTTGGGGGTTTCGGAAATCGCCAAGAATTTTGAAATGACTTTGCCGTCGCTATCTCATCACTTGAATATTTTGAAACAAACTGATCTGGTGACTAGTCAACGACGAGGGCAGGAAATTATTTATTCGCTTAATTTGAGTGTGTTTGAGGAGTTGGCGAAGGTGTTGGCGAAATTTTTTGATAAGAAATAAGATGATTTACCCCGACGACCTCACCCCGGCCATCTCCCTGTAAAGGAGGGGAAGACTACACCTATAGTGTTTTGTGATTGAAGGTAAGAGAGAATATTTAAATTTTATTTTGTGAATTTATAAAAATCATATGAATCTAATTAAAGCCACAATTAAAACTGAGATCGTTCCGCTAACACTACTTGTGCTAGCTGGATTTAGTTCTATTTATTTTTATCAACATTTTCCAGAACAAGTTCCAGTACATTGGAATATAAATGGCGAAGTTGATGGATACGGTAGTCGGGCTAATGGCGCTTTTGTGGTGCCGATAATGAGCTTGCTAATGTATCTGATGTTTTTCTTTTTGCCCTACATCGATCCCAAAAAAGACAGGTACGCGCAGTTTGGTAAAACATATCACGTCTTCAAAGGAATTCTCGTGGCATTTACGGTGCTTATCTATTTTTTTGTAAGTCTCAATGGACTCGGGGCTGATTTTCCAATAGGATCTATAATCCCGATTATGGTTGGACTACTCTTTGTCGTCATTGGCAACTACTTGAGCAAGATCAAGCCAAATTGGTTTATGGGGGTACGCACCCCCTGGACACTCTCATCGGAGGAAAACTGGAACAAAACACACAGGTTGGCGGCAAAAATATTTGTCTTGGGCGGGGTCATGATGATGGGCATGCCCCTATATTCGAACATCATAAAAATTGTAGTGTTTGTTGTTATTATAATTGGACTAGTTTTTGGCACCACTGGCTATTCTTTGTATTTATATTTAAAAGAGAAAAAAAATGGAAACAATAAACAGTAAGGATAACAAAAAAATAAAAATGCTAGTCGCTTTGCAAAAGGCGAGTAAGAGAAAAAAAGAAAATCTCATTATTATTGAGGGTGAAAAAGAAATTTCTTTGGCAATAAAAAGCGGTGTGGTTATAATTGAACTCTATATTTGCGATGAGATAATTTCGGCAAACAATTTTGCCTTGAAAACAATCAATTTGAGCAAGGAGCTTTTTCAAAAAATATCTTATCGCGAAAATCCCGATGGTTTTTTGGCGCTCGCCCAGATGCCGGTTAACGATTTAGCTAATTTGAAAATAAAAAAGACCCCCTTGGTCTTGGTTTTGGAGGCAGTGGAGAAGCCGGGCAATATCGGGGCGATCTTGCGTACGGCCGACGCCGTGGGTGCCGATGCGCTAATCCTTTGTTCGCCGAGTACAGATTTTTATAATCCAAATGTCATTCGGGCAAGCCTAGGAGCTGTATTTACTGTGCCCGTTTTTAGTGGGAGCAATCAAGTAGTATTTCAATTTTTACAAAAAAATAAAATCAATATTTATGCGGCGGGTCTAAAAACGAGCGTAGATTTTCGCCAGCCAGATTACAAAAAAGCAACCGCGATTGTGATTGGCACCGAGCACGAGGGTCTGAGTGATTTTTGGCTCGCCAATTCCACTGAAAACATTTTGATACCGATGCGTGGCGCGATGGATTCTTTGAATGCCTCGGTGAGTGCGGCTATTATTGTCTATGAAGTGGAGAGACAGCGAAGTGCAAAATGATAAACAGCCGACCGCGCACAAATCCGCTAAAATATTTTTAAAATCACTTTGAAAAAAGTGGTTTTTTGTTGTATAATAAACTTAAGAACCAATAAATATAATTAAATATAAATAATATAATAAATATGAATAACAAAATGTTGAACATTTTTTCGTCGAGACATTTTTATAGCAAAGGCACTAAAGTATTTTTTGCTTTTATTTTTTTTGCTTTGCTTACCTTTTGCGCATACCCGCCCGACACCCATGCGCAGGTAGAGAAATGTGATCCAATGACGGTGAACGTAATTTTGCGTGATGCCAGCGGAAATTTTATTCCAAATTTGAATTACGAAATATATGTGCAAGAGTATGATGTTGATGGCAAACCCAAGCCAACGGCCATGGTATCATCGGGCAAAATAGATCCAAATCTTGGGCGCGGTGTGAGCAAGTTTACAAGCAGAAACACCCAGTTTGCTCTGCGTGCGTATCATAAAATAAAAACCAGTGGCTCCTTTTGGTTCTACAATGACATAAAAGTCTCTTGTGGTGGAACTGCGGAAGTGACCGAGCGCCTCAGCGAAGCAGTTTTTCATATTAGAGACGCAAGTGGTGTATTAGTAAAAAATAAAAAATTCAAAGTATATTCACAAAAATATGATGCGGACTTCCTTCCCATAAAAGAAATTCAAGACCTAGTGGGCGAGCTTGATTTGTCCGAGGAGGGCGAAGCAGTCTTGTATCTTCCCGACAGTGCTACGAGCATCGATGGCAGGGGCACCGATTATTATGTACTCGAAGTGCCCGGTGAAAATGGCGGCGTGTATCTACGATACGATATAAGCATCAACGCGGGTCGGTCGACAAGTGTTGATTATGTCATGAGCGACGCAAAAGTTATTGTCAAAGATGAAAGCGGGGTTTTGTTCCCGGCCAAAGAGAAGGTAACTTTTTACAGACAAATCACCAATGATAATAACGAAAAAGAAGCGGGAGCAAAAATAGTCGATTTGTATACTGATGACAAAGGGGAAATAGTTTTTAAATATCCCGCAGGCACATATATGGCCAAAGTAATCGGCGCGAGCAGTCAAGTGCAGAATTATTGGGATATTGAAATAGTAGATCAAAAAAGAAGCGAGTACGAGTTGCGAAATGGCGGTGAGTGGCAAGCCAATAGTGGAAAATGTGAAAAAGTATCGACATTTAATTTGAGTGTTTTAAATTTGCAAGACCAAGCGCCCAGCGACCTAAAGTACGAAGTGCTCGAACAGGCACTCGATGCCAAGGGCGCAATCATGGTAGGTCCTTTGTTTTTTTCTGGGACGCTAGCCGTGGGCGGGAAAGATACAAAAACCATAAACCCTGATCCGCGAAAAAAATATGTTTTAAAAATCTACGGTGTCAACAAAAGCGTGGGCGCCTATTATTTTTATAACGAAATTCAATTTGTTTGTGGCGAAAACATTTCTCTGCAAAAAAAACTCTCAGCACTCAAGATTATATTGCGCGATGGCGGGAATGAACTCGTAAAAAATAAAAAGTTTTCACTATATACACAAAAAATTGATGTCGATGGCTTTCCGATTAGAGAAAAAAAGGACTTAATCGGTACAGCTTTTAGTACCAATGATCAGGGTCAAGAAACCATCTACTTGTCACCACGAGATGCCGAGAGAGACAAGGGGAGCGGTATTTATGTACTAGAGGTGATCGGGGAAAACAATAAAACCTACATTGAGTATGATATTTATATCGAAAATGACAAAGACAATGTTGTGGATTATGTTTTTAGCGATCTAGTGCTTGATCTCAAAAAAGGAAATGGACTAGTGGCCAAAGATTATACAGTATCTGTATATAAGCGCGCTACGGATGTGGCAGGAAACTATATACTAGGATCTTTGGAGCAGAGCCTGAAAACAGGCGCCAACGGATTAGTGCGATTTCCCTTGCCGTCCGGCTTTTATGCGATAGCGGTAAAAGATTCATTGAATAATAATATTGTGTTTTGGCAAGCACATGTAGCAAATCGCAAGCGCATCAATAAAAATCTAAAACTCAATCAAATAAATCTCTCCGTCGTGAGTGTGCCCGCCTCGACCGCTGCGCAAGGCTATAAAATATACGAATTGAATGTAAATGAAAAGGGATTATACGCGAGAGGCAAACTACTGAATACAAATAAAACCGCTGTCAATGGCTCTATTGAACTCAGCTTGGCACCGAACCCATATTTGTTTGTGGTGGAAAAAAACAAAGCGGAATACGGCCAGGCGATATATGCAGAAAATGGTAAGACACAAAATCTAGAAATAAAAACTAACGTGAGCTACCTACTCAAAGCTGGACAGACATTTGCTCTAAAAAAACCAGCGAGCGACATCCCCCTCAATATCAAGCTAAAGGGGCGGATACTATTGCAAACACAGGCAAACGGCGAAGCGTGGTACGTGGACATGAAAACTAAAAAAAGAATTTATCTAAAAAACGGTGCGACCGCCTATGAAATGATGCGAAAACTTGGCCTGGGCATTAGCAATGAAAATTTGAAAAAAATCCCCATCGGTCTCGATGATAGATTTAGTGAAAATGATTATGATGGCGACTATCTCTCGGACAAGATGGAGGAAGCGATCGGTACCGATATGTACAAGCACGACTCAGATGGCGATGGCTACTCAGATGGCGATGAAATAAAAAATAACTTTAACCCCGCGGGCACTGGTGCCATAAAAATTGATCAAAATTTGGCAAATGCGTTGAAGGGCAACATCCTCTTGCAAGTAGAGTCAAAAGGCGAAGCCTGGTATGTAAATCCGGACAATGGCAAAAGATATTATATGAAGGATGGAGGCAGTGCTTATGAGGTTATGCGATTTTTGAGCCTAGGAATAACAAATGAAAATCTGGAAGAAATTGAAATTGGGAAATTGAATTAAATATAATTAGAGTGGTGGTAATATCAAAATATTTAATTCATTAATAAAAAATATAAAAAAGAGTGGTGGCGTTTCGGTCGAGATGACAAAAAAAAGGGGGGGGTGACGATCTGGTCGAGATGACAAAATGGAGGCTTCACAGCACATTTTTGAAGGACTTGCCCCCTTCTTTTTTATTTGTGGATTGGAATTTTTTCCGTTTAAAAACATGGTTGACAAATTGATTAAATAGTGCTAAATTAAGACTTCATTAAGGGTAGAAGCTTGCCAAAATAATTAGGTTTCAATATGCTCAAAAAATTAGCCAAGGACGATTTTATCAAGAATAATGTTGTTTTTTTTGTGGGGTCGATGGTGGTAGCCGTGCTAAATTATCTTTTTCATCCTGTCCTCGGGCGAATGATGAGTGTGGAGGATTTTGGCGAAGTGCAGTCTCTCATTTCTTTGTTTATGCAACTCGGTGTTTTTGTCGGGGTGTTTAGTGTGATTACGGTAAATATTACGGCGAACCACGAAGACAAGGAGGAGCGCGATCAGATAATATCAGCCC
>JBBRXK010000070.1:0-5704 GCA_038248465.1 Patescibacteria group bacterium
GACGGACAAGCGGTGGGAGCGATGCTCAAGAAATTATTAGCAAAATAAATTAACAAAAAATCACCTGGAGATGGGTGGTTTTTTGTTTGGAAAATAAGTGGCTTGACAATTATTTATATATAATGTATACTGGAAGTAAGATATATTATGACATCCAGTATACAAAATAATATGGATAATCAAATTGCTAAAATATATAAGTCATCAAAAACGATCTTTAGTAACAAAGACCTTGCTTTGTTGTGGCAAGAAAATAATGCCAATAATCTGAAGGCAAAAAGTTCATATTATGCTAGGAAAAATATTTTACTTAAATTAACGAGAGGGGTATTCGCAAAAGACCAGAACTATGACGCAAAAGAGCTGGCAACTAGTATTTATTCTCCTTCGTATATCAGTTTTGAAACAGTCCTTAGAGAAGCGGGAATTATTTTTCAGCACTACGACACAGTCTTTGTGGCTAGCAGATGGTCGCGAGATCTCAAGATAAACAAAACCAATCTTTCGTTTAGAAAATTAAAAGACATTGTGTTGTATAATACAAGCGGTATTAGACTTGAAGAAAATTATAGTATCGCCAGTCCCGAGAGAGCCTTCCTTGATATGATGTATTTATTTCCTGACTATTATTTTGACAATCTGGATTCCATTAATTGGGACAGGTGTGATGAGATTGTTAAAATATACAACAACAAACAATTAATAAAACGTTTGATAAAATATCGTAAAAACTATGTTAAGTAGAGAAAAACATCAATTAATAATGGGACAAATACTAAAGGATATTTATACGGATGTCACTATTAGTTCCTGGCTTGGTTTCAAGGGCGGAACTTGCGCATATTTTTTTTACGGCTTACCTAGATTTTCAGTGGACCTAGACTTTGATTTATTAGTCGTGAGCGAAGACAATAAAAAAAGCGTATTTGAAAAAATTGTCGCAATTCTTGGCAAATACGGTCAGGTCAAAAACGAATACATAAAAAGATACACGGTTTTTGCCCTGCTTTCATATGGTGATGACGATCACAACATAAAAGTGGAAATAAATCCAAGAAAACTGGCGGATAAAATAGATGAGCACTACGAAATAAAAGATTATCTTGGCATCTCGATGTTAGTCGCCAAAAAAGACTATTTGTTTGCTAGTAAATTATCCGCCCTAACTCTTCGGAATAAAACGGCCATGCGTGATATTTATGATGTTCATTACTTTGCCAAAAATTCTTGGGATATTAGCGCAGAGATAATCAGGGAAAGAACAGGCAAAAGTACAAAAGAATATTTAACTGAGTGCGCCGTATTTATAGAAAAAATAAAAGACAATCAGATTATGCAAGGATTGGGAGAGTTGGTCGACGGTGAAAAGGAAAAAGCATGGATTAAAAAACATCTTAAAAATGACACAATATTTATGCTGAGAAACTATATTTCGGTGCTGAAATAAAATTACAAAAAACCATCCGAATTTTCGGGTGGTTTTTTTGTTGGGGGAAATTGGATTTTTTGTGGGGGATGGGGTAGAATGAAAACAATTAAGCCATTGTAGAAGGCAGTGCCCTGTTCCTACAGCACAACTGATTCGTGTAAATTGAATACTATTAAAAATAATATGAACAAAAAACATAAAGATATATATTTGGCAATTATTGCTTATTGCGAGAAGCATGGATTGATAAAAAAACTAGAAACTTCCTTGAAAAGGCCGGAAAGCAAGCGATTCGATGATTTGAATTTAGAAAGCAACGGATTGGATTTACTCGATGTCATTCATTGTCTACTCGATGAGAAAAAAATTAAATATTTTTCGAGAGATATTGATATTTTTGTAAATAATGATTCAATGGTCCTGGAAGCGGGGATTGGAACTGGGGTTTTATCTTTTTTTGCAGCCGCTAATGGTGCCAATGTTTTAGGGCTTGAAATAAATTCTAAAGTTTATACCCTAGCCATCGAACTCCTTGCATATCTTGTGACGGAAAATATATTGTTGCCAAATAAAATAAAGTTTTTAAATATGGATGCAACAAAGTTTAAAACAAAAGAAAAATTTGATGTAATAATTTCGGAAAATATTTATACTGCAATGTTTTATGAAAAGCAAGTGCAGATTTTAAATAATCTTCTCAACTACAAAAAGGATGGCGGAGAGATTATTCCAGCGGGAATGAGCACCAAGATAATTTTGCTGGACTACAAGCAAAACAAATCAAAAGAATTAACAGACTTGTTTGTCCCATCAGAAACAAATTGCCCTCTAAAAGATTTTAAGGAGCTTTCCGGCGGGGGCATTTGCATAAGTGATTTAGATTTTTATAAAAAAAATAGTACAACTCTTGAATTTGAGCAATTAATCTCAATTAAACGAAATGCCGAGTTAAAAGGAGTTTTATTTTATTCTGAAATAAAAATGCCAAGCGGGCGAATAATAAGAAGAAATGCTTGTGAATTTTTGAATGAAGACGTTGTGCTACCGCTTAAAAATGCTTTTGAAGTAAAGGCGCTTAGCAGCGTTCAATTGAAACTAGTCTATAATTATAGCGATAAGCCCGCGAATGTCCGTTTAAACGCTTGGCCACATCTTGATCTCGAAGAAACAAAGAGTCGATTCCAAAACGAATTTAAAGCACAAGATTACTTGCAAACTTATTACAGGGAGCCTGATTTTGAACTTATAAAAAAATATGTAGTGAAAAATGATGTGTCGAGCGAAACCATGCGGATTATGATATTTTTGGAATCAGTGGGACGAACTGCAATCAGAATGGCCTTTGGTGATAAAAAACCAAACGTTCTGGAGCTTGGTGGAGGCCCCACCCTCTATCAACTCATGAATATCATCGACGATGTTCAAGAAATTCATTTCACAGATTTTGTACAGGATAATTTGAATCAAATCATCAGTTGGAAAAATAATAATGAAAGATTTTTTCGCTGGGGTAAATTTTTGAAAGCATCGCTCATGATTAAAAACGATAGAATAAACATCTCGCAGGAAGAGATTAATAAATTAGAGAACGATCTAAGAAAAAAGATTAACAAAGTAAGTAGTTGCGACGTATTTAAAAACAACCTGGGTTTGGGTCAAAAAAAATACGATATAATTAGCACTCATTTTGTTGCCGAAAGTGCGACTTCATCAAAGTCAGAATGGAAGAAGGCGATAAGAAATATTTATGAAAAAATAAATCCAGGTGGCCTACTGTTAATGTCAGCCCTCCGAGGCGCTAATGGCTGTTATCGGGTTTTGGAAAAGAGGTTTCCGGCAGTTTGCATAGATGAGAATGATATGGAGATAGTTTTAAAATCAGTTGGTTTTAGAATTATTAGACTTTCTACAATTAATACTGAGGATAGAAGCAATGAATATAAAGGATTTATATTGCTTGTGGCGCAGAAATTTTAGAATCGAAAATAAATATTTCCTAAAACCATCCTCCCGCAGGCGGTTTTTTTGTTGGGGGAAATTGGATTTTTTGGTGGGGATGGGGTAAAATGGAAATACAAACCGTAGAGACGCAAAATCTTGCGTCTCCCCCACAAGCACAAAACATGAATACACAAACCGTAGAGACGAAAGATTTTGCGTCTCCCTCAGAAAGCCAAATACAAAACATAAGAATGCATAATTAAAGAGACGCAAAAAAGAGACGCAAAATCTTGCGTCTCTACGTGGTGCGCTTGGGAATAAATAAATATGAATGAAATATATTACAAGAATAAATATCGAATTGCGTCAGCGCGTCGTGATGGCTATGATTATTCAAAGAATGGCTTTTATTTTATTACAATTTGTACGATAGACAGAATATTCTTCTTTGGAGATATCGTAGATGCGGAAATGAAATTATCGCCTATCGGTGATTGCGCACAAAATTGTTGGGTTGAAATACCAAGCCATTTTCCTTTTGTAAAATTGTACGAATTCGTGGTGATGCCAAACCACATCCATGGTATTCTACAAATTGCAAAAACACCACCCGTAGAGACGCAAGATTTTGCGTCTCCCCCAGAAAGCCAAATACAAAACATAAGAATGCATAATACAGGAATGCAAAACAAAGAGATGCAAAACAAAGAGATGCAAAACAAAGAGACGCAAAACAAAGAGACGCAAAACAAAGAGATGCAAAACAAAGAGATGCAAAACAAAGAGACGCAAAACAAAGAGACGCAAAATCTTGCGTCTCTACGGCAGGGTGAATACAAAAATCAATTTGGACCACAGGCAAAAAATTTAGCGTCGATAATCAGAGGGTTTAAAATCGGTGTAACAAATTATGCGAATAAAAATAGAATCGAATTTAAGTGGCAAACAAGATTTCACGATCGAATTATCAGAAATGATGATGAGTTAAATAATGCGAGACAATATATTTTGGACAATCCCCAAAAATGGGAATTAAATAAAAATAATACTGAAGATTTATATATATAAAAAATCCCCCCGTAGGAACAGGGCACTGCCCTGTTCCTACGTGTTTAACCTGTCACTAGCAAAAGAAAAAAATAAACCATTTTCACCTAATGGTTTTTTTGTTGGGGAAATTGGATTTTTTGGTTGGGATGGGGTAAAATGAGAGTAGAGAATAATATATGTTAATGAAAATAGGACAACTGAATAATATTGAGAATATTCCAAACACTATCGAGTCTACAGGGCAAAATATAGGAAATGAGACAGCGGATTCACAAGAACCTTGTTTTATTAATGGCATGGAAATGTCGAATGAAAAGTATTTGCTTGTAAAAAATAGATTGTTAAAAACGCTTAGCGATCAAGAAATCGGGATACTTGAGGAAAAAGAGGGGAATATGGTTATTGATCTGGAAAAATTGACTGATCAGGAAGTGTTTAAAAAAATTAGCAAAACCAATTATTTTTTTTAAATTATGCTAGGGTATAATTTTTAAAAAGCACAAACTGGCCCATTATTTAAAAACAAAAAAACAAGCGAAAAAATTCGCTTGTTTTTTTATATAATAAATTTTACAGAGAAATCTGTGCAACAGGCTCCATGGAATTTATCTGCTTGGCATCATCCTTGGATATAATTTTCTTCTTTGTCAAAACATCAACCAATTTTTTCAATTTGCTGTCTTCTTTACGAACCAAAACTACTAGGTCGCCGCGCAAATCAGCTATTTTTTCATCAAGGTAATCCTTTGTTACCATTAGCGATTCGATTTTGGTGAAGCGTTTGTTGATTTCGGAAAACTGATTATTGACATCTGAAAATTGTCTGTCAACATCGGAAGAGAAATTATTAATCGCTTCTAAAACGTCTTTTATGTTTGCTTCTTTTGGCATGTATTTATATTATGAATACAGTATATCATCGACTGGACCACAAGTCAAACACGAAAATTCATTGAAACCAGCGAAAATCGTTTGCAATTATAAAACGTTATCAGTCTAATATCGTCTTTACAAATATAAAAAATGTGATAATATAAGTATATTAATTAAGGATTAATAATAATAAATTATTCTTAATTCTACATTCTTAATTCTTGATACTCTAACTCTATCACATTTTTTATATTTGTAAAGACGATATTAGACTGAAATGTTCTTAAAATTGCAAGAAATTTGCAAGGAGCTTTTTACTTGCCCAGTGGTCAAGGCTGTGTTATATTGAATATGAAATATTTTCTATAAAAATATGTCAAAAGAACCAAATATAAAAGATGTTTTAGGGGC
>JBBRXK010000071.1:0-5683 GCA_038248465.1 Patescibacteria group bacterium
AAACGAGCGGTTGCTTTCTGACTAGAATCTGTATCCCCTCGCATCAAGCGGATGCTCGACTCTACTTCGTCACCTGGCTTTAGATTATCAAAATTAATATAGGGAGGCTGAATACCAAAACCAGCCGCCTGGATTTTTTTGGTTTTTAACTCCTTGGCCTGCCACAAAGTAAGCGCCGTCATAGTCAAGGCGATGATTATAAATAAAGAAAAAATGATGGTGGTTTTTTTCATGACAAATTTTAATCGCTAAATTATTTTTGTTTAGAATTAATTAATTTGTAATTTTTTGAAAATTGGAAATTTTATATTATTTTCTTAATCATCCGCCCCTCCCCCATCTCGGACAACTCGATGATGGCCTTGGCCAAACGATCGCTGTCGTGTCTGATAAAGGAGCTGGTGCTGGATTGGTGCGGGTGACCAGCGCGACCAGATTTTTTTAGTATGGCTGCTTTGATTATTTTGTAGTCTCTTTCTTCGCGATTAATATCACCAAAATCAACGATAGATCCTTTGCCTTCTTGTCTTTCGTATCTCGTAATTAATTCTTGCGACGGCCTAATAGTAGGCACCACCACAAAATCGATTCGACTTCTTTTGAAATACGAATTAATTGAATCGACATAATTATGGAGATTAAAATTTTCAGTCTGACCTTTTTTGTTGGTGAGATTACAAATATACACCACCTTGGCGCTAGACTTGTAAATCTCGTGGGCGAGACCATCGGTCAAAAGGTTGGGCACGATTGATCCGAAATAATCCCCCGGGCCGATCACTATCATGTCGGCATTTTTGATCGCCTTGAGCGCCTTGTGACTAGTTTTTGCTTTTGGTTTTAAGAATACTCTTTTTACGCCCACGGTGCGAACTTCTTTGTTGTGGTCAAGCTGTTTCTCGCCGTCTAATTGATTTTTATTATTTAATTCGATTATCAAATTCATTTTCTTTTCGCTCACGGGAATCACTGCGCCTTTGATATTTAAAATCTTGGCCACCTCGTCGAGGCCATCCGAAAAATTGCCTTTTATTTTTTCGAGAGCCGATAAAAGCAGGTTACCAAAATTGTGGCCTTTGAGCCCTCCGTTTTCAAATCGATAATTCATTAGCTCGCGCAGAATATCAGACGAGTCAGACAGTGCTACGAGACACTGACGAACATCGCCGGGCGGCAACACGCCGAGTTCATCACGAAGGCGACCAGTCGAACCGCCATCGTCAGCCATGGTAACGATTGCGGAAATATTTACCGGATATTTTTTGAGTCCGGAGAGCAGGGTAAAGGAACCTGTGCCTCCGCCAATGGTTACTATATTTTTCATAGATTTTTTTTAAACTCATTTCGATATAATAATAGTATCACAAATAGCCAAAATGTATAGCTTTTTGGTCTGGTAATCGCGCATTGTTTTTTATTGCCACCATGATATAATAATTACAGGCATAAAACAATAAACACAAAAAAATAAAAACAAAGGAGCAATTATGTGCCGAATTATCGCTAGCCCGAACACTACCATGGATTTCAAACTGATTAATGTTCCCCCAAGCAAGGCCGAAAGTATCGAGTATTACAACGGCCGAGGAATTTTAACCGAAATTCAACCAGGGTTTATGTATTTACCGCTACCTGAAACAATCAAAGGAAGTGGTAAAACGCAAAAGCAAATCAAAAGAATTGTCCTCTGGACCAACGCCCAGCATGGCTATCTCGGCTTGAATTATCATATCTGGCCAAGATACAAAAAAATTGCAGCAATTTTGCGAATTTTTATTTGTTCTATTTTCTACCCAAGTAAAAAGGCTCACTTTCCAAGAGCTAGACTACGAGGCATTCTTGCTTGAATTTCCCTTGTTGATTCCACTAAAAAGGCGTTGCCAATCAAAGCAACGCCTTCCTTTATTTTTATGACAAAAAAATTTACTATATTTTATTCGGGTAACGAAATGCTTGAAATTGATGCAATGCCCTTCAAACTTGTTCCATTGTTACAAAAACATTTTCAGGAAATTAATTTTGTTCACCATGACCCGAGCGAGAATCTACCTATCCAAAAGCATAGTCAATTCAAAAATAATTACGACCTAATAATCATTGATACGGTTCTCGATATCGATAAAGTTATTTGCATCACCGATGAAAAACAGCTTGCCATCGACTCGGTCTATTCCCCGCACGATTGGGACCTCGCACTTAATCTCAAATTGCTTCTCAAGCTCGGACAACTGAAAACTTTTTTGATTGTTGGGGTGCCGAGTGAGGGGGATCTTGAAACAATATTTAACGATATTTCAATCGTAATCCAAAAAGAAATTACAACATAATATTGAATGTAGAGACGCCTCCTGGGGCGTCTAAAAACGCAATAAAAAATCTAAACGCAAAATTTAAAATTCACATTATATAAATGCGATGTTTGTCATTGCAACCATGCAAAAGACGCCCCCTGGGGCGTCTCTACGATTTATTTCCAATTAATCCTGAGGAAATGTGAAGCGCAGGACATGCACGGATCGTAAGCGCGAATAATTTTCTCGGCTTCCTTGCGAATCACAGCCTCGCCATTGTTGATTTGTTCGTGCACCATCTGACGAATATCTTCTTTCATGTTAATTAGATTCTGGGCAGTGGGTATTACCAGATTGGTGTAGCGCACTTTGCCTTCGTTGATCGCTAACCAATAATACAAAGTTCCACGAGGCGCTTCGATCACGCCTACGCCTTCGCCGGTGAGCGATTCTGGCTTGACTGGTTTCTCTTCTTGGAATTTGGTCGTCTCGAGAAGTTCGATCGAGTGGTCGATGGAGTGTAGAATCTCTATGGCTTGCGCTAGATTATTGTGATAAATATTTATAGACGGAAATACTTCTAAATATTTGGCGGCGTCCTCTTTGGTTTTATTATGCAGTGCTTCTTTGTTCAAATTGAGGCGAGACAGGGCTCCTACCATAAATTCGTGTCCCTCAAACTCAAAGCCCTTGGCTTGCGAATAGGGCAAGATTACGTCGTGCAAATGATCCCAGTATTTTTCCTCGGCAATGCAAGCCCCCGAACTCGAACAAATATTTCCTTCGAGAAAGGAAAAGTCCTTGGTTTTTAGGGCCACAAAATCGGTTTGGCGCTCTAATTTCCAATCGCATTTATAGAAAATATCGATCAACTTCATCACCATCGGTCTTACACTTTTGAGCTCGGCGATTACTTCGGGTATTTTTGCCTCCTCGGGCATGCGGGCAAAACCGCCCACTTGTTCGAAAGGCGCATGCACCGCGCGACCAGCAATTAGATTGGAAAGATTATTGCCCGCCGATTTTACATGCAGTGATTCATGCACCAATTCTTTTTCCGTCTCCGCCAAATCAAGAATCGAATCGACATTATACAAGTCGGGCATTACAAAATAATAGAGATGAAGCGCGTGATCGCGAATCATCAGAGAATACATGGTGAGCTTGCGCAAAATCATGGTCTGTTCGCTCGGCTTGATTTTGAGCGTCTTCTCGACTGCCTCGATACAACCGGTCATGTGAGCGATTGAACAGGTTCCGCAAATGCGCGAAGTGAGTTGGGGCACAGCATTCCACATTTGCCCCTCCACCGCCTGATTAAAAAAGCGCATGTTCTCCATCACTCGTAAATCAACCTCCTTCACTTCTCCATTCACCACCTTGATATCGAGATCCGCGTGTCCCTCGATTTTGGATAATTTGTTTATAGAAATGTTTAAATCTGTTGTATGCATAGTATTAGTAAAAAGTTTTTAAAGTTATAAAGTTCATAAAGTAATTAAAAGCAAAATCACCCCCTCCAATCTCTATAAACTTTTTACTTTATAACTTTATAAACTTTATAAACTTTATGAACTTTATGAACTTTATAAACTTTATGAACTTTATAAATATTTTTCAAAAGTCTCAATAAATTTTTTCGCGTCAATCGGACAACCCATAATCTGATCGTCAATCTTGACTGCGTCTTTGATCGAAAGTGATTTGGGCAAATAGTGGTATTTCTCGAGATGTTCACTTATTTTTTCCGTTTGCTCGGGCGAAAAATTATTTCTCTGTCCACTGGGTAGCGCTGTGACCGCACAAGTCCCCATGGCAATTAGCACGTCGGTCTTCTCTCGTATTTCTTTTATTTCTTTGAGCTCTTTTTCGGTCGATATAACTCCCTCCACCAAAGCAATGTCGAGGTGATCAAAATCGCGCTTGTCTCGTACAGACAAAAAATAGCGCAAATCAACTTTTTCTAACCAAGGCAAGAGTTTGTCATTAAATATTTCTATTAAGTAAATCGTGCAACCTTCGTCGCAGGTGAAAGAAAATATTCCCAACTGTTTTTTTTTATTCATAACCATTTAAAATTATTTATTTATGCCTATTTATTCTAGCATAAATAATACTAAAATAAAAAGCATTTTACCAATTAAAATAAGCTGTCAGTCAGATTAAAGAAGTATTATTTTTAATCCAGGGAGGAAAAAAAATCACAGTAATCTTTTTCACCAACTTCTTCGTCCAGCTCCTTACAAATACATCGCTCCGCTTCACAAAGAAAACTTTTACAAAGACGACACTGTCTGTCTTCATTCCAATAATCTTTTACATAGTTTGATTCGATATCGTGAGACATAAATTTCAATTTAAAATTTATAAAAACACTAAATTAAAAAAGGGTAGAAATAAAAATTTTCTGACGGTTATTTTGAAAATCTTACTTTATCTCGAATAAAATAAATAAGCGCAGCCGACAATGCGCCCAAGGTGTCCATCAGCATATCTTTTTGTGCGTCCCAAATATCACCTTGTGAGCCCAAGACTTCGGCGCCGGCATTTGGATCTGCTGATATCGCATATTGCCATTCGAACAATTCGTAGGCGGCGGCGAGAGCCATGACAAAAAAAATCGCATAGCTATAGGCGATCCATTTTTTGTTCACCATGCGGTAGTTGAGCAGTAGCTCGATAATCGCAATAGCATAAAGACCGACAGTCGCATGCGCAACCCGATCATACATATTGCGCTCGGCCCCGATGAGGTTATTGAACCAATCGAAAGGTACATTGGCAAAAGTATAGTGAGCGCCGATGATGTGCATGGCTGGCAAAAAAAAGCAAAGTAAATAAGCGAGATTCGAAAATCTAATTTTCTTCAAATACAAAATCACCAAAATCAAAACCGGTGCCAGGGAAGTTAGGGCTTCAACCACCCAAACATCAAAATAAACTGGGTTGATACCCGACCAGATAAATTCCACGGCGTAGAGAGCGAGTAGAGTTAAAGGGACAAAATGTTTCTTCATACGTTTTGATTAAAAATTATTATTAATAATCCTGAATTAAAAAGAGAAAATGTTTACTATTATATATTTTAGCTGGAATGAATAATAAATTATGTCTTGGAATTTTTTTTCTATTTCTACACAAATTTAGCCGAGGGCCTGAAAGCTTTTAGACTCGCGTATTGAGACACGGATTTTCGGGAGGCTAAAGCCTCGATGACCCGAGTTAAAACTCGGTAGAAAAAAAACAAATACTGTTTTTTTTAACAGTCTCGTTTTAGCTTTATATTCTGATTATACTCTTATATTTAATTATTTTCAAACAAAAATAAAAAACTCCCTTTTGGAGTTTATTTATGTGAGCCGAAACCGGGACTTGAACCCGGGACCCCTTCC
>JBBRXK010000072.1:0-5612 GCA_038248465.1 Patescibacteria group bacterium
ATAGTATTGCTCGCACTCCACACTCCCCCATTAACATAAGTGAAGCCTGTCCAGCTCGCTGAGCTTGTTCCAGTGCCCCCCTGATCAGGGAGAATCGTTCCGTCTATTGCCGAAAAGTTAATACCAAGAGAAGTGGTCGACACCCAAGTCGGTACACCTGAGCCGTTGAGTTGGAGAATCCTTCCTGGGGAGCTAGCTAGTATTTCACCGATGGTGTTTTTGGCACTGGCGTATAGAAGCGAGTTGTTTTCAAAAGTGCTCGTACCAGTACCGCCGTAGGGCACGCCGATGACGCTTCCTTGCCAATTGCCACTGGTGATATTACCGACGCTGGTTAGATTTGTTAGGGTTGTTAGTTGTGGTGCACTGCTCGTCGCAAACCAGTTGCTCAGTGTGAGCAAATTGGCGCCCTCTAGTCCGTCAAAGGTGCCGGTCCAGTTACCGTTTGGATCAATCCTGAGGATATTACCTTGAAAGTTGAGACCAGTACCAGCTGCCAAATCGGTGCGACTGATTGCGATGGTATTTGAAGCTGTGGCAACGCCAGCATTGAAATAGACAAAACCAGTAGTAGCGCCACCAAAGTTTTGACCGAGACCACCGCGTATTGCGGACAAGTATTGTTCGCCGGTGATAGTGCCACCACTTTGCCAGTAAGTCACATACGATGTTGTGCCTGAGCCATTGATAGAGCCAGCGCCCACCCAAGTAGAAATACAAGAACCACCAAGACACAAGCCTGCAAATTCTCCATTACCCGCAACACTAAATAGATTATTCGAAGTAGTTGTACCAATGCCAACGTTGCCATTTGGTCTAATAAACAGGCTGGACGTTCCAGTGAGCTGTGATCCATTGCTAGCAAAATATGGAATCTGTCCAGTGGTACCAGGAAAAACATAGGTAAATGAAGTAGGAGCGCCCCAAACCAGATTACCAGTCCCATCAGTTAATAAAGTCTGTCCATTTACCCCATACCCACTAGGCAAAGTTAGCGTATAGTTGCTCGCCAATGTCCCAGTAGCGCGAATTGCCATGTAGTTCGAGCTGTCCGCATCGTAGAGGCGAAGGCCTTGCTGGTTACTGATACCGACGGTATCAAACCAAGAAAGCCCCTCGACTTCAAACTGCGCCGACACTGGCGCGCTCGTAGCAATGTTGCCCAGTACTAATTTTTGCGATACGTCAGATTGAAATATTAGCATATTATTAGAGGTCGTTGCCCACATCCCTGCTCCTCCGCCCGCTCCGGCATAATCGATATCCCAATACATATCACCGCTCAAATTGGTCTTGAGCACATAGCCGGGCAAGCCATGCGATGCTGGAAAAAAGTAATCGCCGATCTGCACTCGCCCATCGTTTAGAACCGCAAAAACAGTACCCGTTGCGTTGCTAAATTCCACCAAATTCCCCAATCCATTTTGCGTTAGGCTTAGAGCCGTTTGGGAGGAACTGGTCGCAATATTGATGATGTTGTTGAATGACCACTCGCCATTGACAACTGAATTGCCATTCAGATTGGCAAAATCAGTGGCATGAAAACCGTCTAGAGTGTCTGAGTTTAGGGCTTGAACTGCTGCTGTAATTGTTTTTCTTGGATGCATTGTCTCCGTATTGAAAGTGATCTCAAGGTAGAGAGTTTGATTGAGGCCTAGTCCAGACAAAGAGTTGATCGCACCGAGATCAAGCTCTATAACTCCCCCCTCGATGTAGGGACGATTGTTGACAGGACTAGTGTCCGCCCACACGCTGGTGCCTACTACAGTGACGGTTTCCGAAATCGTGTCAAAATCAGAGATAAGTGCGGTTTCACTGTTGCTTCCATTGCTCAAATACTGGCCAACACGCAAACTTGAAGTGGCGCTAGCAGCAAGATAATTGTAAGTAACCGTGTTTGCCGCCGCCACACCGCCGGCAACAGTGGCGCTAAAACTATTTGCAGCATTGATATTTTCTGACCAGATGGGTACGCCACCTGTGGGACTTGTATACAGCGCAAAGTCAATATCATACACGCCATCAGCTAGTTCGGAGCCATCAGTATTGGTTATTTTACCGGTAAAACTGAATGATTGATTAACTTGCGCACTAACGCTCGTTCCCCAAAACAAAAACACAGCAAGCGCAAAGAAGAAGCTTGTCAAAATATACCTGAATTGTTTAATCGTATTTAGCACAAAAAAAGAAAACTAACTCAATAAAATGAGCTAGTTTTATATATAAAAACTAATATTATTTGTTTTACCGGCATGGGGAAGCTGGAATTATCTTAATTTAAATGTTTTGTTTGCCTTACTTACATAGATCAGGGGTTTTTTGCAGGATGCAGAATACTCATAAACTCCTCTACTATGAAGTATAGCACAAATCGCTATCATGAGCCACTCTCATAAAGATATTTTATGACATTTTATTCTATATTTTGCAAGTGGCGATAAGTCAAAAAAATTATAAATAATAAATTATTTTATTCAATACTAGCATAAATATTTATATTCAGCTCTTAATCCGATATTGGAATAAAAAAATGTCATATTCATGACATTTTTTTTTAATTTGAATATGTGCCCTTATCAACAGTTTTGAAAAATCACAAAATATTTATCCACAATTTCCAAATGAATGCCCGCGAATATTTTTTTGAACACCAGGCTTACAATTTAAAAAAATTGTCGCATTCGGCTTTGCCAACTTCATAGTCTTGATTTATTTTTTCTGAGCTCTCTCTGGACAACAAACAAGAGCTTGGCAATAACTGCTTTTCACAAAGCAAATTCCATTGATTGTGATAATTCTCCACTACCACCTTCATACAGGAGGCAAGATCTGCTTCTTTTCCTTTTTTATCCTCTTCTTTTTGGCGCAGTTTGTCGAACTCCTCTCCCATCCCCTCCCAACGCTGTATTCGTTCGAGTTCCAAATCAACTTTCTTCACCTCCAAACGTATTTCTTCCATTCTTGTTTTTTCGTGCAACTCGCTCTCCCTGAATAAGCGATCCTGCTCAATTTGTTTTTCGGACAAAAATGATTGTTCTTGCGATTTCATAACTTCAATTTGTTTTTTGGGGCTAAAAAAAACAAAATAATAAAATGTACCCACGATTATTTCCACAAGAGCCAAAATAAAAATAATCATGATAATATTTCGAAATTGTTTGATGGTCATATTATTTTAAAATATTAATAATTAATGCGCGAGTCTATATACCATTATATCGGCGACGTTGGTTCCTGTGTGCCCCGTACGAATATGCGATGCGCCCAACTTTTTAAACAAATTGTAGGTATTATAAGTGCGCACATAAGGAGCGATTTTTATTTTTTTTGCCTCAGCCCTCGCGTATGAATCACTATCAACAATCGCGCCCGCTACATCCAGATCGTAGTCGATTCCGTCGGTGGAAACACTAGCCATTACCCAATCGAATTTAAGATGTTCAAGCGCCAAAATACTGGCTGCGACAAATTGTTGATTGCGACCGCCACGACCATACTTCTCTGGCAAACTCGGGTTTGTTTCACCCGCATAAAGCAGTACATCGTAACCACTAAACTTGTCTTGCAGAATATGTCGGACGGTATTATAGGCCATGACATTCGGATCACCTTTGATTTCACTGCTCACAATCATTGGCTTGAGGCCCAACGACTTGGCTTTGTAGGCCATCGTTTCCAGCGCTGACAAATTGTTTCCAATAATATAATTATCAGCATTGGCAAGCTTTTTCGGTGTTTCAATTGCTCCACCTTGTGTCCCTAGAAGAATATATTCCTTCACTCGCTTCGGCACCTTATCGATTATTTTGTATTTTTCCAAAACAAACAAGGCATCGCGAAAAGTTGTCGGATCCATCACCGTTGGCCCTGATCCGATCACTTCGACCTTGTCACCACTCACATCCGAAATAATGAGTGTGAGTATCTTTGCTGGTGCAAAAAAATTTGCTAGTTGTCCGCCCTTTATTTTTGATAAATGTTTACGTACAATATTGACATCATTGATCACGGCTCCGGATTCAAGTAGAAGTCGTGTCGTTTTTTGCTTGTCACCAAGAGAGATTGCATCTAAGGGAGCGGCGAGCAAGGCCGAAGCTCCTCCTGATATCAAACATACTATCAAATCTTTTTCGTTGATCGCAAAATCTTTTTTCAAATCAAGTATTTTCTTGACTGCTCGGACACTGCTTCTATTGGGAAATGGGTGCCCTCCTTTTACAATTTTAATTTTTTTTGTTTTATACTTGTCGTCTCGACTAACTACTACCCCTGCACTAATTTTTTCTGTCCCGACAATTTTTTCCAAGGCCTCCGCCATTGCGCCAGAAGCCTTGCCTCCACCGATTACAAAAATTCTACCACGCATCGCGTCATATGATTTATTAAACACTTTGATAGAGTTAAAATCCTCATTGTATGAAAGAAGTGAAGAAAGCATCTGGCGTGGTTCTACCGCTACAATGCCCGCCTCCAAGATATCAAGCACCTGTTTTCTCATCTCACTACTCGCTAATTCCTTATAATTTTTTATTATCATAATATTATTTTAATAGCACAAAAGAAAATACGACAAGGGCATGATTTTTAGTCCGGCTCTCTCCTCCAAAATATCCCTACTAATAATTAGCCCCTCTCCGAAACCCGCTTGCTTAAAAATACTCCTGTCATTGTCACTGATTGTCTTGTTGTATCGCATCAAAATCGGCACGGGCTCGGACGCCGAGATATCCACAAAAGAAATTTCTTTTTTAATGCGACTATCTCGCCAATACACTGGACTCTCTTCCCATTTGGCAAATGTTTCATTCTTCAATAAATGGCAAAAGACAACATTATTAATAAGCTGTTCGAATATTTCCCGCTTTTTTGAAGCGAATCAACTCATCGATCAACATCTTCATTATAGTTGTTTCCCCTACGCCTCTAGCGCCCTGGATAAGAGAAATTTTGCCCGCCTGCAAGTGGATCTCGTCCAAAATCTTTGGTCGATATTGACAGTTTGTCTGCGCCAAATTATAAAGCACTGGGTCATATTTTAGGCCCCCACTCTCCCGCCACTGATTCTGTATTTTTAATAATTTGATATTAATCTTCATGCCTATATTATACCATTAATTGTGATTGCTAGTAAACATAAAAAATGCTAAAAGCAATTTGCCCTTTCTGAAAAATTCCTAGACCAAAAAAGGAATATGGAATATTCCTTTTAATTATTTGTCTATTGTATTAGTAACAGAGCTACTCCTTGAATTTCTCAAGCATATCTTGAATTTCTTTGTCTGTGCTTTCCACCTCGGCTTTCTGCTCTTTTAGCTGTTGCGCCGCATCGCCTGTCTGGATTGCACCACCAAGTAGCTGATTCAAATCAACAAAGTTAACGTCCGCTGGTGGCGTAAATGTGTCATCACCCAAATTTGCCTCCTCACAATCATATGCGGCATTTGACTTCTCCCAATCATTTACACTGTCTTCCCAATTCCATTCATTGTTTTTTTCTGGAGTAGTTGCTGTTGCCAGAGAATTGGTGGCGCTTTCGCTTGTTTCAACATTCATTTTTGTGCCCGTCTGGCCAAACCAGGTATACAAAAATTTTCCATCATTTATCATAAATC
>JBBRXK010000073.1:0-5557 GCA_038248465.1 Patescibacteria group bacterium
AGGCGGGCTTGGAAGAAAAAATGGCGGAACTAAATCTCAGAGAGGATCTCCGCCGAGAATTGCGAGGCTTGTGCGACCCAAAAAAATTGGTCGCACCGATGGTGAGGAACTTGAAGAGAGCGAGAGCAGATATTTTTTTGGTATTGGGTAACTTGAAAAGGCTTGCAGGTGAAATGTGTTAGTTTTTGATGGATAAAAACGAAGAAGATTATCAAGAAAAATACCTGTAGGGAAATGTTGTTTAAATACTAATAAGCGCTGACAGAAAAATGTCAGCGCTCTTTTTTTGTCAGGAATGTTATTTAGATAATGCATTAATGTATTGTAATTAAGCGCGATTTGTTTGCTAGCTTTTAGAAATCAAAGTATAAAATTTTACAAATTTTACAATTCTTGACGACCCTAACTTTAAAATGCTAATTTTATAGTAGAGCCTAAGTAAATAATTAAAAAAATATATGCAAAGAGACAAAATTGTATCATTTTGTGAGGAGTATTTACATGTCGCAGATTTTCAGGATTATTGTCATAATGGCTTGCAGGTAGAAGGCGCGGAAGAAGTTTTGAAAATTGTTAGTGGTGTCAGTTTGTCGGAAAAGCTTATTCAATCAGCAATAGAAAAAAAAGCTCAAATGTTATTGGTGCATCACGGTGTATTTATGGATCAGGTAGGCAGATTACCTCAGGTAAAAGGGATTTTAAAAAATCGATTGGCGATGTTGTTAGCTAACAATATAAGTCTAGTTGGATTTCACTTGCCACTCGATGCGCATGGAGAAATTGGTAATAATATTTCTTTGTGTAAATTATTTGGACTAGATAAATTGGAAAAATTTGACGTTGGATTTGTCGGAGACCTAGAGAGAAGCGTTTTGTTTGCTGATTTTTTAAAAATGATTAACGAAAAACTGGATACAAAGTCATCGTTTTTAAATTCGGGTGATGAAAAAGTAAAAAGAGTAGGAGTTATCTCTGGTGGTTCTTCGCCAGATTTTGAAACGGCCAAAGTGTTGGGCTGTGATACTTTTGTTTGTGGTGATTTGCGAGAATATGTCGTGCGGGGCGCGGAGGAATTAAAAATAAATATAATAAATGCAGGGCATTATAATACAGAAAAATTAGGCATTCAGAATCTGGGAAATATGATTGCTCGGGACTTTGGCTTGGAACATGAATTTGCGGATGTGTCCTGTGAGATTTAGATCATAAAATACCTAATTGTTATAACGTAATCCAGTCGTTACCGTCATGGGCTATAACAATTTAACCGTTCGGGAAAAAGCAAAATATTTGGAGCTATAAATTGCCAAAAAAAATGATTTGAATTGCTCTTGACTTTTTACGACATTTTAGTTTATACTAGAATAAGTTAATTAAAAAGATGAAAGAGATTTTGGAAGAAAAGTAAATCTAAAATCGGACCTGTCAATTTGGCGGGCAAGAATCTAAATAAAAATCACTTTATGTCCGTACCTAAAAAACGAAGAACGTCTAGTTCTGTTGGTCAGAGAAGATCACATCATGCTTTGAAAAAGGCAATTTTAACAAAATGCCCAAAATGTGATAAGACTGTGGCGATGCACCAAGCTTGCGCTTTTTGCGGAACTTACAAGCAGAAAGAAGTAATCAAAATAAAAGAGAAAGTTGCAAAAAAGAAGGAAGACTAGTTAGTCATTCCTTTTTTTGTTTAATAAAATTATTCGTTTTGATTGTTGTTAATTTAATTTTTTCAATTTATAATTGTAAAATTACAAATTAAAAATTAAAAATTATCATTGTATGTCCAACCGTCACCTCGCTAGAACTTTAGCCATGCAAACCATGTTTTTGTGGGATTTTGAAGGTAAAAAAGAAGAAGACTTGCTAAAACTTGCCAAGGGAATATTTGAAAATTTTGCACCGTCTTTTGATGATCATGGCTTTGTTGAAAATGTGCTCAAAGGCATCATGGCACATCTCGGCGAGATTGATGCTTATATTTCCAAATACGCTACCGAGTGGCCACTTGAACAAATCACCATTGTAGATCGAAATGTTTTGCGCATCGGTGTTTTTGAACTCGTTTTCAACGATGACATTCCCGCCAAGGTGGCGATTAATGAGGCGATTGAAATCGCCAAGATTTTTGGCTCCGAATCATCGGGAAAATTTGTAAACGGTGTCCTTGGTGCGATTTTTAAAGATATGTTGAAGGATGGGTATGTGGAGCCGGAGAGGGAGAAGAGAGTAGTTGAAAGTGAGGAGTCAAAAAGTGAAACAAAGGAAGACGAATAGGACTGTTGAGACTTTTGGGATTTTTGAGATGTTTGGGAATTTGATGTCCTAAACATCTCAAAGGGCCTAAGTATCTCAAAAATCCCAAATTAAAAATAATTATTGCTATACTGTTATATTGCTATATTGCCACGCAATTTACCAATTTAATAGTCGGGCAATCCATAAACATGAAAGATTTTTCAAAGTTTGAAGAAGTTATTGGTGTTAAATTCAAAAACATCGAATTGCTAAAACAAGCAGTAGTCCATCGTTCGTATTTGAATGAGCATGCAAATTTCGAACTAGGGCACAATGAACGTTTAGAATTTTTGGGCGATGCTGTGCTCGAAATTGTTGTCACTGAATATTTGTTCAATACTTATCCCGATACCCCAGAAGGGGAATTGACCAATTGGCGCGCAAGTCTCGTGAATTCCAAAATGCTCGCAACCGTGGCAACAGAAATCGGCCTGGATAAATATCTCTACTTGTCCAAAGGTGAAGCAAAAGATGCCAACTCCAAAGCGCGTCAATATATTATCGCCAATGCGGTCGAGGCTTTGATCGGAGCGATCTATCTCGACCAGGGGATTAAGCCCGCGGGAAAATTTGTAAAGGCACGGATGTTAACCAAGCTCGAGAACATTTTGTCCAACCAGCTCTACCTCGACCCGAAGTCAAGATTTCAGGAAAAAGCACAGGAGATTAGCAAAACAACGCCTCACTACAAAGTATTAAAAGAATCGGGGCCAGACCATGCCAAGGTATTCGAAGTCGGCCTGTATCTGGAAAATGATTTGATTGCCAAGGGCAAGGGCTCATCCAAGCAAGACGCGCAAGTGAAGGCCGCACGGAACGGGATTAAGAAGATGGAGTGGTAAAAAAATAATTAAAAAAAATAAAAACCTCCTTGTCTACAGACAGTGAGGTTTTTTTGTGTTATAATTAAGTTAATAATAAAAAAATAGCATTTTTAATTATGAAAAAGAAAATTTTAATTGGCTTGGGAGTAATAATTGCCATACCCGTAGTTTTATTTATTATTGTTTATGGCATACACAAAATTTTCACAGGAGACCTAGCGGAAGTGAATGATAAAGACCTATTACTCGAGACAGTTAATATCTCTGATAAGGATAATGCATATTTTGATTTGGTGAAATTGAATGAGATAAAATTTTATGAGACAGCGTCTAGCTCAACAGAATTGTTAGAAGCCAAAAATTTAGACTTGAAGCAAGTTAAAGAATTGTTTGATAAAAACAGCGAAGCATTGAAGATGTTGGAAGATTTTTCAAATAAAATTTTTTTTATTGAACCAGTTATGGCAGACCCAAGTAAACTTAGAGCGGATTCTGAAATTATCACCGGTACAAAATTAAGAGAGGTAACTAGAATTTTAATACTTAAATCACGGTATGAACTAGAAAGTAAACATGACACTACGGCGTATGAGGATGTTAAGACGGTGATAAGTAGCGGTCACAAATTATCTGGATCACAAGGACGGCTTACAACCTATTTGGTCGGAGTGTCTATGGAAAAGATTGGTCTAGAGACGTTAGATAGAATTGTTGAAAAGTCAAAAAATAACAAATTGTTGAGTGAAATACACTTATATTTTCCGAATTTTGAGATTGAAATTAATAAAACTTTATTTAAGGATGATTATGTGATGTTATAAAATTTATTTGGAGACCCTATTTTTTTTGCAGACGCATATGAGCAACATATGATCGGAATGAATTATTGTGGGGATGGTTATTGCTTTAAAAAAAATATGACGCTTGACATTGTTGCAAAAAACATTAGAGAGATAGTTAATAATTATCAAAAAGATTGTGGCGAAGAAAATAAAAAAATTGTAAGAGAGAGCGAAGAACCGACTCGCGCAACGTTAATATTTAATGCCTTGTTTATTCCTAACTCTACGGGAACAATAATTGCTGATGTTGGGAAAATGAATTTATCTAATGTGAAGGACAGGCGTTGTGAAAATGAAAAACAGTATTCTGAAATAAAAACAAAATTGGAGGAGAAGTTGAAATAATATTATAAAGTTAAAAATATTTAAATTAATGCCTATATGACAATCAAAGAATTATTCTCAATTGCGATAAAGAGTGGTGCGTCGGATTTGCATTTGGTGGCGACCTTGCCGCCGATTTTGCGTATACACGGCGAGCTTAGTTATATAGAGGATAAAAAAGCAGTAAGCACAAAAGAAATAGAGATGTTGGCCTCATCAATAATTAGCAATGAACAAAAAGAAAGATTTATTACGATGCGCGATTTGGATTTTGGATATGAGCTCGATGGCTATCGCTTTCGAATTAACTTGTGTTTTGAAAAAAACAATTTGAGCATGGTGGTGCGGGTGATCAACAATAAAATAATGTCACTCGATGAGATTGGCATGCCCAAGATTGTTTATAACTTACTTGGACTAAAGCAAGGCTTGATATTATTAACTGGTCCGACGGGTTGTGGCAAGTCGACCACCCTCGCTTCTATGGTTGAATATATTAACGAAAATAATTTTGCCAATATCATCACTTTCGAAGACCCGATTGAATACGTGTTTAGTCCCAAGCGTAGTATCATAACTCAGCGAGAGCTGGGCGCAGACATGTTGTCTTTTGGTGCGGGCCTTAAACACGCTATGCGTCAAGATCCAAATGTAATTATGGTCGGGGAGATGCGAGATCTTGAAACTATTTCGACAACTATTACTTTGGCGGAAACGGGTCACTTGGTGTTGGCCACTCTTCATACTTATAGCGCTGCCCAAACTATTGATCGTATCATAGATTCATTCCCTCCGCATCAGCAAAACCAAGTTCGTATGCAACTCTCAATGACGCTTGCTAGTGTTATCTCACAAAGACTCTTGCCCAGAATTTCGGGTGGCAGAACCGCAATCCGCGAAATAATGGTCAACAACTCAGCCGTGTCGAATTTGATTAGAGAAAATAAAATAGCCCAACTAAAAAGTGTAATTGAAACTAGTTCCAAGGAAGGAATGACAAGCATGGACCAAGCTTTGCAAAAAGCCTACAAAGAAAAAGAAATCACAAAAGACGTTGCGCAGGCTTACATGGACAACCCAGAGCTACTAGATAAGTTTAAGTTCAGCTGACATTCAATTAAGAATTAAGAATTAAGAATACCTCTCCCTAATTGTCTATTTATGTCGTAAGATATAAAAAACTGTGAATAATTTTTTTCTTTTTGAGTAATGCGTGAAATAATTGGTGCATTATCTTTGTTTAGGCAATCAAACTTGAAACGAAAAAATAAC
>JBBRXK010000074.1:0-5543 GCA_038248465.1 Patescibacteria group bacterium
AACCATGGTGTCCACAGGATTGCGCCCCAATCTATCCTCGATATCACTGGCTGCCACCGAAATTATCCAAGACAAAAGTCCTGATTTTTCTTCCATGCTATGATTCTTGATTTCGCTTTGAGAATAATGACGAAGAAATAAATATTTTTTTACAACCTCGCCAATTTCATCAATCTTGGTTTCGGGCAAACTGTCATTTGGCAAGTATCCCGCTCGGATCAATTCTGTTATTAAGTGCCTTGAAATCTCGAGCGAATCAAGAGACTTGATTGACATCGCTCCTTCGATAACAATGTGTCTTTTTAAGATTCTTTCAATCGCATTTTTACGTAACAAGTGCTCCTCTTTGTAATCAACACTGTTCCTAATTTTTTCATAATAAAAAGCCATCTTCGAAATCAAGGTTGATACTTTTATTTTCGCGACATCATCACCATGACCGCTAGTCGCTTTTTGACTATTATAAACAACCTGAAAAAGTTTTTTCACTCTCGGTGTGGGTGTAAATGATTGTTCGGTTTTCCTACTCATGGTTGGATTTCCCATACTTGTATTTGCAAAGCAATTTATTATTTAGAAGAAAAAATTTATTCTATCTCAAAGCTATTTATTATTGTCTCTTCGGTACTGCCACTCCAATCAGCCTGCCAATCGCTTGGGGCCAATTCCCAAAATGTAATCGTATAAACTTTGTCTTTTTTCTCGCCCAAATATTTATAGGTATTGTCTTTGCCCTGACTGATTTCTTCCCAAACATTTTTTTCAAAAACTCGCAATGTTACTGGTGTCGCATAACCCTGCACTTGTTTACCAAAACGCAAATCGCTAGTTGGTACAAAAATTTCCAAATCAATATAGCCAACACCACTTGTCCGCTGTGTTTGATAATGCTCAAAGGTTTTTGGAAATAAGATGGAAAAACCAAGAGCCTCATTTCGATAAAAATAAGTGCCATCGGCTGTCGCTTTGTCGGTTGGTAAATTTCTCTGACCGCAAGCTGACAAAATAAAAATTAAAAAAAGCAAGGGGATTATTCTTGTGGTTGAGAAATCTCCTTTCCCCACCATACAAAAAGCTGTTAGCTTTTTTATAATTTTTTTAATCATAGTTTTTATTTCAGTTTAATATATTTTTCTATTTCTTGGCGTATTGACCAAATTTTATAGCCCGAATATATAAATGTATAAGCGACGAGCAATACAAACAGGGCCACAATCAATCGCAAAACAAAATCAGTCCAAGCAATTAAGATCGCCAAAATTATCAAAACAATGCCTGTGCCAACAAATGACCAAATTACGCCATTTATTTTATTGTTGATAATTCTTATTAAATTTCGCATATCTTTTCAGTTGTCTACGAATTCGCGAGTGAAGTGCAAGAGGACAAATTCGCAAAGCATCTTATAAATTTATTAAATAGCTATGTATTAATTGGTGCCAGCCATTTACTCATCTAACAATAGGCTTTGATTAATGTTTGCTTATTTACTACAAAAATCTAACCTACAATTCAAATCTTTTTCACTACAATATTTTTCTGTACCCGTCGCTGTAATATTTTGGCAACAAGGCTGATTGAATCCGCCACAACGATAGCAGGTATTATTATTGAATAAATTATTTTTATTACAAATTGGCTCCTTGTCGCACGGTGGATTGCCGTTGGCGCCACAAGCTGTGCAAATTTCTTGTTTGCATTCTGCCCGATCTAGTCCCTCAGAGCCACTAGTCTGGCAATACGGCGCTTGCGCGCAACATGGGTTGTCGGTAAGCCCGCACACTACACATGTTCCCCTGAAACACGCCAATGCATCACTACACTTTTTGTCAGAGCAACAGGGCTGATCTGGTCCTCCGCATGTTTTGCAAAATCCTTTTTCGCATGCCATACCATCGGCGCAAGTATTAGCAACATCACAAAAAGTGTCCAATTTACCAAAATCACAAGATTCAGAGCAATAATTATTTTTTGGATTATTTGGGTCAACACAGCAAGAGCCGTACTTGCAAGCCGGATCTTTGTCAGCACAACATGCCAGTCCATCTTCACCGCATTCCTGGGCCAAAAGAATTTCATTTTCCCAGTTATTGTCGGTACTTTTCTCTTTTTTGCCAAGCGCGCAAGCTGACAAAAACAACAAAAAACACAACAAAAATCCAATATATACAATTTTATTACTTTTCATGCTGTTGCCTCAATAATATTATCTATATTGTAACTAATTTTCCATAAAAATTCAAGTCTTTTTTCTTGTAAAATTAGTAATATTAAATAGGCAAAAAACTATTGACAAATATCAAAAAAAACTTTAGAATAATTTTATCAAGTCGTTCTTTAGGGGGGAGATTAAATTTTAATCCTGCGGAGGGAAAATGTCTGAAAAAAATGGCGTAATCACCGGAACAGTTAGAAGCCTGCCATCTATCGTTAATAATAGAACTCAGGCTGTACGACAGATAGCCGGTAAAGAGGTTATTATCTTGCCTCAATTTACAACCATAAACAAAATTGGAACAATGGTGCTAGTTGAATCAATCGGCGACGCCATTGCAATTCGCGTACCGCTGGAGTGGGTAATAACAAGTGAAAAAAACATAAAAAAAATCGAGACCTACCTTAACCCAGGAGACATTAAAAGAGTGAAGGAGCAAAGAATGGCTAAGCTCGTGTAAAAAATTACGATCATAGAGAGCTTTGAGAGCGCTCTCATCCTAGGACGCTCTTTATGCTCGTAAAAAAAGAAGAAAAACATCTCTTCCCTATCTGGGAGTACAGGCTATTTGTCAACGTGACAAACAAGTAGTACTCCTTTTTTTTATTTTGATTTATTGCCATGTCTTACCATAAATATTCCCGAGATTGGATAATAAGCTGTGTCTTGGAATTTTTCTCTTTTCTATCTCTACCCGGCTTTAGCCGAGGGTTCGCGAGCCTTTAAGCTCGCACACAAGACACAGTTTTTCGGGAGGCTAAAGCCTCGACGACCCGAGTTAAAACTCGGTAGAAAAAAACAGACACAATTTATTATACACTCTCAAATTCTTTCGTACTAGCCCAACAACATCTTGCTCAAATCACTCAGATTTCCGATTTTGTAAATCGTTTGTTTTTTGGATTGGATATCAAGGTTGGGTGTATAGATTTCCTTGAAGCCGAGACGCAGTGCTTCGTTGAGGCGCTCTTTCATTTTGCCGACATTTCGTATTTCGCCACCGAGACCAACTTCACCGACAAATAGAGCGTCTTTGCGAATCACTTGATTTGAAAGCGAAGAGATGATAGCAGCGCAAATCGCCATATCCATGGCAGTTTCTTTTATTTTGAGACCACCAACTATATTTAGAATAATATCTTGATTGGCGAGATTCAAGTTGGCTCTTTTTTGCATCACGGCTGCGAGCACCTGGAGACGATTGGCATCGATACCGGTCGCTTTGCGAATCGGATAGCCAAAAACAGTTTTGGTAACTAGCGCTTGCACTTCGACGAGAAATGGCCGGGTGCCCTCCATCACACATGACACAGCAGTACCACTCTGATCCAGATTGGAGCTATTCATAAAAATCGCGCTAGGGTTTTTCACCTGACGAAAACCGTCACTGGCCATCTCAAAAATACCAATTTCGTTTATCGAACCAAAACGATTCTTGGTCGAGCGGAGCAAGCGGTAATGCAGGGATTGATCGTGCTCGAGATATATCACTGTGTCAACAATATGTTCTAGCGACTTTGGTCCCGCTACTTGGCCGTCCTTGGTGATGTGTCCGGTGATAATAATTGAAACATCATGCTTCTTGGCTAGTTCCAAAAAATTGGCAGTGGCTGCTCGAATTTGATTGATACTGCCAGCTTCCGAAGGCACATCACCACTACGCATAGTTTGAATCGAGTCGATTATCAGTAAGCTCGGCTTTTCCTTGAGCACCGTGGCGCGGATTTTTTCCACATTAGTCTCATTGGCAAAATATATTTTTTCAAGCTCACAGGCGAGTCGCACAAAACGATCTTTGATTTGTGGCGCTGACTCTTCGCCACTCACATACAAAACGCGGACATCTTCTTTGTCGCTTACTTTATTATTTTTGATAGTCTTGGATACCGCATCAATCATCTGCGCGAGCATGGTTGATTTGCCGATTCCTGGTTCGCCAGCGAGGAGGACGAGCGACCCCGGGACGAGACCACCGCCGAGGACCCGGTCAAGTTCATCGATGCCCGTCACAATGCGATTGTATTTAACGCTTTCTATTTTATCCAAGCGAGAAATCTGCGCCGGCTCGCTACTCACCGCAAACTGCTCCGTGCTATTATTCTGGCCCGTCGCTACCAATCCTTCCTCAAGCGTCCCCCAAGCACCACACTCCAAACAACGCCCATTCCATTTCGAGGATTGGGCGCCACATTTTGTACAACTATATATTTTTTGTGTTTTGGACATACACTCAATTACTCACTGATTACGAATTCACGAATGCTCATCACGAATTCACAAATAAATCACGAATGCACGAATTCTATTTTGAAACGTTTAAGCATTATATTCGTGCATTCGTGATTTATTCGTGAATTCGTAATCAGTGAATTTGTAATATTGCTGTATTTTATTTTTTCTTCCCCATCTCAACTTCAATAACTCTCGCCAAATCTTCTTTTGTAATATCACCGAGCATTTCTTGATCATTTACATACAAAAAAGGAACTCCGTTTATACCGAGCGCTTCGGCTTCGGCCATATTGTCTTGCACCAGTTGTGCCGGGGCGAGATTATCAAGACAAGTAGTAAAATCAACGGTATCCATGTACAGTTTATCAGCAATTTTTATAAAATTTTCTCTGGTCAGATCAAAACTCCCAGAAAAAAGCATATTGTGATATTCCCAAAAAGCATTTTCTCTTTCCGCACAGCGAGCAGCAATCGCTGCCTGAAATGAACTAGACTTCGGGTAATTCGACGGATAATCTTTCCAGACCAAACGTATTTTGTATTTTTCAAAGGCGCCTTGTAAAACCTGCTCAAGTTTGGCGCAATATTCACACTCAAAATCCGAAAAAAGCACCACGGTCACATCTGACTGCATATCGCCCAGACTAGGATCCAGATCGGTGATGATGGGACCCCTGATCATGTCCTTGAGCGCTGGTACTTTGGTAATATAGGGATCTTGCGGGCGGTCGCTTTCTTTCAAATAAAAACTGGCGTTCAGTTTGTCCGTCTCAGCAACACTTAAATCACCAAGGCCTCCCGTCGTATATTTAAAATAATACGAATAGGAAATCATTATTATCACAAAAAAAACAAACGCAATTAAAGACGAGACGATAAATAATATTTCATATTTTTTATTATTTTTTTTCCAAAACATAAACACTCAAAAATTTTTATATAATCCAAAATGAAAATTTCTAGACCATAAAAATTTTATTAAAAATTAAAACTGGTAAATAATAATTAATCTATTCGCAACAAATTCATCTTCACAAAATAATTTTCTCAGTCTACTCTTGCCAATAAGCACTATCCACCTTCCATATACCATTAT
>JBBRXK010000075.1:0-5497 GCA_038248465.1 Patescibacteria group bacterium
AGTAGAGCGGCCGATTCGTCATGTGTCTCGTTTTCGATTAAACGACCATCGCGTATTTCAGTTGGTGGTGAAATAAAATTGTTTTGACCCAGCAGTCCGATTTTGGTGTTATCTAGTTTTAGATCAGACAAGAGGCTAGAAAATATTTCCGTTAGGGTTTTGCCGTATACTATCTCAGCAATACGACCAAGAAATAGATAGGTGATATTTTCGTAATGAATATCTTTTACCGCTTTTGTGGGTGGCAAAATGCTAAATACCTCAAATCTAAAATCTTTTGGGTTTTTATTTCTTAACTCTGAAAGTCTTAGCCCAAAATTCGCTTGATGTGCAAGCAACTCTTTTATGGTGATTTCAGACTCAGAAAAATTTGGCAAATACAAAGACGCTCTGTCTTCGATGCTCAATTTGTTATTCATTTCTGCCCGCAGAATTACGGCTACTGTATAGAGCTTACTGACAGAAGCAAGATCAAAAAGAGTGTTGATGCTTACTGGCATAGAGCCGGTTTCGGAAAAAACTCCATAGGAAAAGCTTGCTAGCTCTTCTTTGTCTTTTTGTATAAACAGGGAGCAACCCGGGAAAACACCATCGTCAACTGATTCCTTGATTTTATTGATAATTTTATCTCTCATACCTTTCTCCCATTATACAGTATTGAATTTATTATTCAAATATCTGAAATTTTCCCATCGACAAATAAGCGTCCGGATATTTTTCCTTCTCCGTTTACGCGGGGAATCCAAAAATCTGAAAATAATCTTTTGTCCACATCAACCTTTCCAAAGCTTCCAAGGAATTGCCTTGAAACAAAATCAACTACCGCAGCCGTGACATGTCTTCCATTCTCTTGCCAAACTGTAAAATTTTGTTATCTTGATCAAGGCATATGTTTATGCCCAAGGCATGGGCCTCTATCTCGCCGCCGAGATCGAAAACGTGAACCAAGATTTAATCTTCTGTTCACCGGCAACTGGAAACTGTTACAATCCTGCCCTCCCCTACGAAAGAATTTCGGGGGGCACACTCACAGATTAATCCTTCTCGGGGATCGCTCTATTCATAGAGCGGTCCCCTTTTTTTATTCTACAAAATAGAGGTGAACTTAGCTAGCGAAAAATTTTTGGATTTGTTGTTGAGCCTTTTTTTGGACAAGTTATGACAAAAAAACAAATTAGCAAGCAAAATTATTTAAACTAAGCTTAATTAATATAAGTACAAATACATGGCAATTTTTTATTAATATCCAACTATTTATCATTAATAAAAAAAATGTCGTAGTGCGCTCACGGCCACTACTTTTTTATTTATTCAATCAATACAAATAAAAAAGGGGCGATGATTTTATTTCATCTCCCCTGTGTATTAATTTTGGTACTAAGCTTTATTATCTAAACACCACTCTATCTTTCTCCTTTCCCAAATACTCCACATCACCGATATAAAAACATTCTTCACCGATTAAAGCAAGGTAATTCATGGTTGAGAAAAGATCATCGTTTGACACCGAAATAACCATGCCGATGCCGTTATTAAAAGTGCGGTACATTTCCATTTCATCAACTGGGCCGTTTTTTTGCAAAAAGGAAAAAATCGGCAATACACTCCAAACATTGCTTTGAATTACCGCTTGGGCATCATCCGCCAGCATACGAGGAATATTGTCAATAAAACCACCACCGGTGATGTTGGCCATCCCGTGGACATCTACTTTTTCAAGGAGACCCATTATGGATTTCACATAAATCCTGGTCGGCTCAAGAAGTTCTTCACCCAGGGTCCGACCGAATTCCTCGATATAGGAATTTACGGTGAGACCAAGTTTTTCAAAGCAGATTTTTCTTACCAGCGAATAGCCGTTGCTATGAAGCCCACTCGAGGGCAGTCCGATCAGGCAATCGCCAACTTGCGCTTTCTGGTCCGGACCGAGACTAAAGGCGGTTTCGGCACCGACCGTAAATCCGGCCAAATCGTACTCCCCCTCCCGATAAAAGCCCGGCATCTCCGCGCACTCGCCACCGATCAAAGCACATCCAGCTTGAAGGCAGCCCTTGGCTATCCCTGAGATAATTTTCTCTGTCGTACCAAGTTCCAGTTTGCCGGTAGCCAGGTAATCCAGAAAAAAAAGCGGAGGCACCCCTCTCACCAAGAGGTCATTTACGCACATCGCGACCAGGTCAATACCAACGGTATCGTGCTTGTTCATAAGAAAGGCGATTTTCAACTTTGTCCCGACTCCGTCAGTGGAACTGTGCAGACGAACGCTTTTTTGCCCCGCCAAAACCGGAACTTCAAATATGGCACTAAATCCCCCGATCATGCTCTTTACTCCGTCGGTGAGCGTCGGTGCGACAATCTCTTTTATAGATTTGACTACCTCATTCGCTGTGTCAATATCGACACCAGCTTCTGCATAGGTCATACCTTTCTCAGTCATTTTTTTGAGTCCGCCCATCGTTTGTCTCCTTTCAAGGTTTAAGTTTTGTTTTATGATCACAAACAATTTTTTTGAATTTATTCAATTTTCAATGAGCAGAAATTAAAAAAGCAAACTCCAAAAAAATCATCAGAAAATTTGCATTTATGTGCAAAGGTTACAATATTTTCACTCAAAAGTCAAGCCAAATGCAAAGATATAAAATATACCCATTTTAAAAATTCAAAAATTCTTGACTAAAGTTTAAAAATAAATTATTATATAATCACTGCCAAAAATAGCAAAAGGGCGGTTTTTAATTTAGAGAGACAATTGTTAAAAGTTAATCGCCAATTGTCAAAATATTCCCAGGTAGCGCAGCGGTAGCGCAGTTGACTGTTAATCAATTGGTCACAGGTTCGAATCCTGTCCTGGGAGCTTGACAAAGTATAGCATTCATGCTATACTTTTTTATTACCTTCGTGGTAGAATATAAATCAATGCACATTACAAAACCTCAATTTACAAGGAGTGAATAATGAAAAAGAGAGATGTCAATAAATATCCTGTTGGTTCCCCTGAATATGTAGTAGCACATTTCAAATGGAGAGAATCACGAGGTAAAAAAAATCCATCAACAAGGTATGATTGGTTTAAAAACCCAAGACAATCACTCAAAATTGCCAAAAGACTTGTTGAGACGAATAAACATCTCAAAGGGCCAATGCTTCAATGTCTTTCGAGGATAATTGAAGAACTCGATACTCAACTGCATTTCTGGAACAAAACTGTTGAAGAAAAAACTGGAAAAAACTTGGGCCTTCGAATAACAGACAAACAAAAAATCTCTAAAAATGAGTGGATACTCAAAGTAGAAGGGATTACTCACGCTGACAATCCCACTGAAGAATTATTCAAGATTGTATGGTGGAACCATACCTGTCCTACCAGTTTCCACTTATTTCAGTGGGGGGAGATTAGCCTTAGCTATACTAGAGATTTTATTTATAGTGGTGTCATTCAACCCCACTCAAATTTTATCGCTAAAGAGATTGCTATATTTACCCATCACCTGCAAATCCCGAATATTCTTTCACGCATTTAATTGCCCTTAACAATCGTCTACAGCTACTCAAATATATTTTCAAGTAGCTGTTTTTTTATACAAAAAAATTCTAAAAATTTCTAATTCACAAAACAATAAATGAAAGAGAAATAATTTTTTGCTTATTGTTTTATACAATTTAATATTTGGCATCCCTGATTCGGCCAAAGCATTTTTCCCATCACCCATCGACTTGATCATGCGCTCAATTTGTTTTATGTCGCGTATGCCATCGACGTTATGAATATTAGCAATCGAGCGCAGTCTTTTTCTCTTCTCTACTGGTCTTTGTGATAATTTTTGACTGTGCAACGGGAATAGATTGTCCTCGTACCAAGCAACCGCATCATAAACCACCTTAATATCTTCATTAATTTTGATACGCGTTGTACTAGTCTTTTCCATGACTAGTTTATTTCCCCCTTGCGGAAAACTTAGTTTTATTTTGTAGTGCTCCATTTTTTTTAAAAAATTATCGCTTCATCGACTGCAATTTCTTCTCTGCCATATCACTAGCAAAGCCATCCAGGCCAAGCTCTTTGATGCGTAGAATTCCAGCCGAACGATTCGAACGCAAAACAAATCCGATTACCTTGGAAATAAAATTGTTATATTTTTTACAGTCGAGCACATTGCTAAATTCCTGACACTCTGCGCAACTGGAATAATTTTTTTCCAAATTACATTTACGAATGCCACACCATGTTGCCTTTTCGTTTTTGGCGCAGCCCGGACAATTTTCCGATAAAAATCTTTTGCAAGCCCCGCAGTAGAGCCCGCAAAATGCTACTAATGTCTTGTCACTAGTTATTTGTTTCGTAGTTTTTTTTGTTATTTTTGTCGATCGAATTGATTTTATTTACTACTGAATCTTTTATAGGCTTCGTGCGTTCATCTCCCAATAGACAATCGTTATATTCTGTTGTGACGTCCCTTAGTAAATTTTGATAAGTCTTGCCGATTAATTTCAAACTGCTTTCCGGATCAGTCTTGCGACCAGGGTCTAGCATAAAGTGCCCCACAATATCCTTGTCGGGTTTAAGTTTATATTTATCACATAAATAAGCAAGGGTCCAAATATATTTGGCGTAGCTTTTGGTCGCGTCAATCGCTCCGCCGAAGCAATATTCAACCCCAATGGCGGTATCATTGGCGTTACTACCGTAGAACTCATTATCTTTTGTCATTTTGTAACGAACATGCCAAGCTTTTTCTGGGGTGTCGTCGCCAATGCTCGGAATACACTCGATAATAACCTTGTCATCCACAAAAATATGCGCCGAGGCTGATTCTTTGTTATTCGTGCGCTCATAATAATCGACATTATTTTTGGCTGTGGAGCCAGCATTGCCCGTGTCATGCGCTACCAAAAACCGCACAGCCAGACACGCTAGCCCCGATCGCCTTTTGGTATTCGGCGTTAAATACTGCTTGGAAATTGCAAATTTCTTTTTGAACGGCATATTTTTTTAATTTTTTTACCAAACTCCCGGCCCATCGCCGTCTAAATACCATTTATCACTTATCTTTACAATTTTGATAAGTTTCCCACCACCAATTTCGCAAGTGCCAAAATTTTCCGTTTTCTCAATTAACTTCAGGCAACCACGAAATTTATAATATTCCGAAAAACTGCTGTGGGCTTTATTCAAATAAATTAGCCAAGAAGCCCCAAGTCCGACTAGCGACAAAAATATCACCGCAACTAAAATTAAAATATTTTTTCTCATAAATAATATTTTCTAAACAAACGGATTTTCCATCTCAAATTTTAACATGGGCGTATTGTTGTTGATACGATCAACACTTATGCCATACTTCTCGCTATACAGGGTATCAGCTACGCAAAATTTGGCTTGCGAATAATCAAAGCCAATTTTTTCGGCCACCGCCCTAACTGATTCTTCCGATTTACCTTCGACTTCCACAAACGCTTCAAGGAATGGCCATTCATCTAAACATATTTCAACGCCGTC
>JBBRXK010000076.1:0-5401 GCA_038248465.1 Patescibacteria group bacterium
AAACTCGGGACTGGCACTAACCAGGTAAATTTATCGGTTTTACCAGTATAATAGACATTTAAATACAGGTCCTCATGGCCATCTTCAAAAAACAGCAAAGCGGTTTGGTTGGTTTCGTAAATTTCCGTAGGCTCAGAAGTGATCATACAACCGTCAGCCGAAGTTAAAAATGGAAACACAAACAATCCAATTATCAAACTAAAAAATATTTTTTTTATTTCATTTTAATAAATAATTATTGGTACTATTATAACATTTTTTAAAATTATGTGTAAGATTGTTTTAGATTACTTCCTAAGCTTGATAATTGGCAGACGCCAGACACTAAAAAGTCCCAGAACACAAAAAAGCCAAGGATATAAAAAATAACTCAATAAATTGAGTTATTTTAAATGCAATATAATATTATTATACTTTTCCCTTCAACGAATCTTTCAAGGTCTTGCCAGTTTTGAATTTGGCAACCTTAACCTCGGGAATAGTGATGCGCTCGCTTGGTTTCTGAGGATTTACTCCACCGCGACTGTGTCTAGTGCGCGAGAGAAATGTTCCAAATCCGGTGATGGTAACCTCTCTATCAGCCTTTAATTCACTGATAATGATTTTGACTAGAGCTTCTAGCATTCTTTCGGCTTCTTTGCGAGAAACGCCCGATTCGTTTGCAAGACGCTCTATTAGAGCTGCTTTATTCATAGGGATGCATTATGTCTAGCCCGCAAATTGGCTAATATTTGCACGGCTATTATTAATTAATTGTTATATTTTTAATAATTGATTTGATGGAAACCGTTTCTTGTGTTTTTGCATTGATGCCAATTAGTACAGACGAAAATATTGCCTTTCCCTTCTTTGGGATCACGTGCGTCTCTTTGATCTGCGTCAAAAAGTTTTTGATAACTCCCTCCTTGGCAATCCCGAGTGATGAGTCAGCCGCCCCAACCATGCCGGTGTCAGTAATATATGCTGTGCCTTTATCTGTTATTCTGTCATCTCTGGTCTGAACATGGGTGTGCGTGCCCAGTACTGCGTTCACACGTCCATCCGCATAATGCATGAGCGCAACCTTCTCAGATGTCGCCTCTGCATGTATATCTACAATTATAGCAGAAATTTTATTCTCTGGCAAATTGGTATTAGCTAATATTTCATCTAATTTCCGAAAAGGACAATCATAATCCGATTTCATAAACACACGACCAATTAAATTGATAAGAAGTATGTTTTTATCTTGATACGGAATCAAACAATAACCACGTCCCGGCAGATTTGGTGGAAAATTGGCCGGTCGTACTATGTTTGGTAGATTGTAAAGCTCTGTCTGATTTTTACGACGCAAAGCGTGATCGCCATTGGTAAAATAATCCACACCCGCTTCTTCAAGATCCCCGATGGTTCTATCGGTGATTCCAGAGCCATGTGCGCTATTCTCAGCATTGGCGATGACAATATCAATCTTATTTTCTTTTTTTAAATTTGGCAAAACTTCCGCAACCGTTTCTCGTCCAATCTCCCCCACGATATCACCTATAAATAATATTTTTAACATAAATTTCGTTTTTCTTATAGCTATATGCTAACATAAGTATAGAATTTAATCAATTACGAATTCCAAATTTCAAACGACGAATTACCAATCCTTACGAACGTACAAACCTTTACTCGAAACTTTCAAGATTTTTGAGATCTTCGAGCTGTTTAAGATTAAATACTCCAATAAATAAAATTAACTGAATTCCACTTATTAAAAAAAACCGCATCCAACTTTTTCAGTCAGATGCGGTTGTTTTTTTAAACGTGTTAGGTCTCTTGACTTTCTTTTTCAAGCAGTGACATTAGTAAGTAATGGTCATTTTCTAATGTTTTTTCTCTCATTAGTCTCTGGCTCGTATCAATCTCTGCATTGTAGAACTGAAGGGTTGCTCGATGATGGGTTGGCTTCCCCCTTATCCCAAATAATGACTGGGTCCATATAAAAGGTGAGTGTGCAACGAATTGTGTCTTGGAATTTTTCTCTTTTTATTTCTACCCGGCTTTAGCCGAGGGTCGGCGAGTTTTTAAGCTCGCGTATAAAACCTAGTTTTTCGGGAGGCTAAAGCCTCGACGACCCGAGCTAAAGCTCGGTAGAAAAAACAGACACGGTTTTTTTGGCGGTCACGAAAAAATCATACTCACGGACTCCCTCTCCTTTACAAGGAGGCCTGCCAGACAGGTAGGTGGCCAGGGTGGGGTATTCTAAACCAAAAACAAAAAGAGCAATCACCTGATTGCTCTTTTTAAATCAATTAAAATTTAGCGCGCATACTCCGTCACTCTCATCTCCCTGATTACATTCACCTTTATTTCGCCCGGATATTTTAGTTCTGCCTCAATTTTTTTGGCAATATCACGAGCCAAATTTTGTGCGGCCATATCGGTAATAGCCTCAGGCGAAACAAACACACGCACCTCACGACCAGCTTGGATAGCATAGGACTTCTCGATGCCCTCGAAAGAATTGGCAATATTTTCTAACTCTTCCAAACGTTGTAAATATCTATCGTATGTGTCTTGTCTCGCGCCTGGTCTCGCCGATGAAATTGCATCGGCAACCTTCACGATTACTGAAATCAATCCCCTTGGTTTGTCATCGTGATGAGTTTCAATCGGATCGATCACTTCTTGGGGAAGATTGAATTTGCGAGCTATGTCGCGACCAATCTCCGGGTGAGTACCTTGCACTTCGTGATCTACTGCTTTCCCAATATCGTGGAGCAAACCACCCTTCTTGGCGATTGTTACATCGGCACCAAGTTGCTCAGCAATGAGAGCCGAGAGATGAGCCACTTCGAGTGAATGACGCAGAGCATTTTGACCATAGCTTGTTCTGTATTTAAGTCTACCAATAATCTGCACAAGCTTAGGATCAAAACCAGTAACACCGATTTCATACATCGCCTCTTCGCCAGCTTTGTTAATGTCTTGGGCTAATTCTTTTTTGGCTTCTTCGATAGCTTCTTCGATTTTGGTCGGATGGATACGTCCATCAAGAATAAGTCTCTCTAGTGTCTTCTTGGCGATATGTCTTCTGATGGGTGAAAAACCAGAAACAGTAATAGTGTTTGGTGTATCATCGACAATAATCTCGGTTCCGGTCAATTGCTCGATTGTTTTGATATTTCTTCCCTCACGACCAATAATTCTGCCTTTCATTTCATCACTTGGCAAACTTACCGATGTGGTTGTTATTTCTGTTGTATATTTTGAAACCAATCTCTGCATAGTACTAGCCATGAGATCCTTGGCTTTCATTTCGAGTGAGTCGGCTGATTCTTCGTCAAGCTTTCTCATCCTAGAAAGCAGGGCTTCTTCAGATTGAGCTTCGACGTTTTTCATCAACACCTCTTGCGCTTTTTCCTTGTCCATACCAGCGATTTGTTCGAGCTTTGCTACTTGTTCTTTTTTAATGTCGTGAATTTTGGTCTTAACTTCTTCAACTTGGTTAATTTTGTCGTAAAGTTTTTGCTGCTTGTCCTCCAAATCTAGAAGTTTTTGAGAAAAAGCCGTTTCTCTTTGTTCTAGTCTAGTTCTTAGTCCGTTTATTTCCTGTCTTTGGCGTTTTTCCTCCGTCTTGGCCTCATCAACTATTTTGATGGCCTTTTCTTGGGCATGTAGCAAAATTTCTGCCTGTTTGCTCTTAACTTCCATTAGTTTTTTCTCTGCGCTCTCTTCGGCCAATTTTGCATTTTTTGAAACACTTTGTTTTCTTACTTGATAACCAATAAAAAAACCGCCAATTATTGCCAGGATAATATAAATTATAATATCCATATTTTTTTCAATAGATATGGTTGACGGCAATGATTTAGCGGAACAAATGTAATATAAATACTAAAATGAAAAAGCGCTAGACCCTGTGTCAAGCTGACTATTTTTGGTAATTTCTAAATAGAATTTGCTATTATTAGTAGTTTTCACTTTTATTACAAATAATTTTCTTTCCTCTAATCTGCCTCCCCCAACATCAAAATTATTATTATTTTTTTTAGCTAATCTTTATCAGATTACTAAGTTTATGCTAACACAAATAATTGTCATTGGCAAGGGTGTGCACTCGTCACCAGAATCAATGCCTATTGCCGCGCCCTATAAAAAATTTTAATATAGGCGGTTAACCAATACTAGCGTAAATAAAATTGCCTCCGCTCCTGTTTGACAGGGCTGAGGCAAGGCATTATTTTATCAAGAAACGAGATATTTCGCCCGACCAAGAAATTTGCGTCGAGCCCAGCCGAAGGCTTATTCTGGACATCGAACCCGTCGCCAATTCGGCCAAGCTAGCATCAGCAGCCATTTCCAAAAATTTTTCAGCAAAACGTTCTCTGATATCTTTAACTTCTGGTACTGGATCTAAGTAATACACCTCTATTATCAAGCTAAGCCTGGACGGTTTTATGCTACAATCAAAAAAATTAATTTGCTGAGCACGGAAATCTACTTGCACTATACTAGGCAAAGCCACAAAATCTGCTTTGTCGTATAATAGGCTAAGCTGAAATCTTTGCCCCATTCGCAAGAAGTTACCACTATGGACCAGGCACTGTTCACTCGGCACTACCCGAAACGATGCCTGCCACCAGACGATACTGAGTGCTAGACAATAGAGCAACTCAATTATCAAAACTACCATTATCATTTTTTCATCTACCAGACCCGTGATAGGAAAAAAAATATCGATTAGGAACACGAAGACCATTATAAAACAACAGACTGTGCCTATGCCTAAAAACAGATGCAAGATGATTGTATAATCGCCTTTCGCTGCGAACCCAGGCAAAGGTGTCTTTCCAGACATATAACACAATATCATTGCCAGAAAAATCGCAGAAACAAGAGCAGAATAAACTGATTGAAAATAAAAAGCCAGCGTAGCAATTGTCATTAACAGTATTGACATGCTCGCGTTAACAAAGGCCACATTTTTTTGCGTTTCTAAGCTTAGGCTAGTCTCCATTTTGATCTCCTTTTTTGCTTGATAGAATTTTAAACCCCAATTGTTAAACAGCGATGTATGGTACACACTAGCACAATTGACTATATATGTCAATTGTGTTCATGGACTTGTCGTAGCCAAATGACATTTTTAATTTTATTTAGCAAATAAAAAACCGCTCTTTGTGAGAGCGGTAGAATTCTGTCAATAAGATTTCAGTCTTTTAGTGCCCTTTTGCTTTTATTATACTCTCGAGGGTTTCCCAAGAAATCTGCACCCCAAGCTCTGTAATGGTGTAAAAGTTCTTTGTCGTCCTTCCTCTTTCATTAGATATCGTTCGGTTTTTCAGAGCCTCTGTGCGTACTAATTTTTTCTTTAGCAGTCTCCCCATAGTTACGTGGAGGGAATTATTATTTAACTTTGCGCCCACCC
>JBBRXK010000077.1:0-5331 GCA_038248465.1 Patescibacteria group bacterium
ATTTTGATTTGATCATCCATTTCAAGTACCGATCCAGCGCCGATTTTTGGCGACACCGATGATATGCAGGTCTCCCTGTCTGCGCCACTCAACTTCACACAACCGCTCGGATCTACATGTGCTATGGATGTTTCGAGATAACACTCTTCCTTGGTGTAGGAGAACGTGCCACCTTCAATTTTTTCACAAACTGATAAATCACCTGTATTCTCGGCAATTTTCAAATAACATTTATCTCGTGGTGGGTTCGATCCCTCAAAACCTTCCCCTTTTATCTTGGCGCAACCCGCTGGATCGTTTTCCTGCATTGCGGCCGCCTGATAACAATGATCACTCTCCGGAAGCAAGAAACAGGTAAGTCCAGCCATTCCGCCTAAGCAACCTGACAAAGAAAAAGGCAGAACGAGTATAGCTAGCATTTTCAAGGCTACTTTTGTTTTTCGTAAATGAAGCAAAAACATCAGCACAAAAATTATAATAAGCAACAAAAACAAAAACTTGGTAGTAGCAAGTAAAGGATAGCCAATATAGTAAATAATCGCCTTGGCATAATCAGCAATACGATTTTCATTGTAAACTAACTGACGTGCAAATAAGTACCAAGGAACTAGAGTTGCACCCAGAATCAAAAATTTATAATAAAAAGAAAAACTTTTAAGATACCGAGAAAAAATATTTAAAATTAGAAAAACAAGCGCACTTAAAAAACCGAATATTAAACCGGAAAACAAAAAGTAATTAGAAAAAATTTTCTTAATTTCTGCATTTTCGATTTCATTTACCGGCCCCATTTCGCCCATCTTGGCCTGAAACTCAAATGACAAGCCAAACAAAATAATTATCAAAACAAAAATCGAAAAAGTCCCCAAAAATGAACCCGACTTTTTCTTTTCCATTTTTGACTCGTCTTCCGTGTTTTTGGGCTCTGGGCTTGTTTTCTTTTGCTTTGGTGGAGAACTAATTTCATTCTCCTCTTTTTTTATTTCTGCTTCCATAGTTTTGAATTTTTAATACAACTCATTATATAAATGCTCTCGTTTGAGCATTTGGGTTGTTATTTTTAATAATTATTTTTTCATAATAATTATAGCAAAAATATACAGTTTTGGCGATTTTTTAACTAAATTTTAATTTCCGATTATTATGATGTGTTTAGCCTTTTATCTCATGATTCTAATATATTTCTATTTTTTCATGAAAATGATATAATATAAGCAATAAATAATTAATCAAAAAATCATGGCAGACAATTTTCAAAACGAAAATCAATATCAAGACACAAGGGAACAAAATCAAGTTGCTCTCGCTTCGAACTTTGAAATACCGCAGGAAAAACAAAACAAAGTGTTAATCATCTTGCCCTTGGTGGCGATTGTGCTCGTAGTGATTGGGACGGTCGCTTGGTTTATTTTTTTCAAAAAACCTAGCGCCAAGGTATTAAGCCAAAATATCACAACAAATCAAAATATCCAATCGGTAGCTAACAAACAAGTAACTGAAGACAACAACAAAGTGAATACGGTTCAAACAAACCAGAATAATACTAACAAACTGGGTGATGCGGACGGAACGGATGCAAATAATGTTGCTGACGTAACTACTCCTGAAGAAGATTTTATTATGGACAACGACAACGATGAGCTGACAAATTATGAAGAAAAGATACTTGGCACTGATCCGGGCAATACTGACACCGACGGCGATGGCAATCTCGACAATGTGGAGGTAAAAAACGGATATAATCCAAATGGTACGGGACGTTCCGAAATATTTTCTGAAAATGGAATTTGCAAAACAGAATACCAAAAATTGATTGATGAGTTTGGTCAATCATATGCAGACTGTTATGGCGATGTCAGCACGGCGACTTGTAAAAATGAAAATGCAAAAAACAACATCGCACTTATTCTGGATGCTTCGGGTAGTATGGCTGGCAAAATACAAGGAAACACAAAAAATAATATTGCCAAGGAGGCTACCAAAGTTTTTATTGAAGGCCTAGACTACAGAAATCAATTAAGCATCTTGATGTATGGACACAAAGGAAGTAATCAAATTTCTGGAAAAAGTGAGTCTTGTAGAGGCGTTGAAGAGATCTACAATTTGTCGACCATCGACAAGGACAAGGCCATCGATATAAGCAACACTTTGAAAGCTATCGGATATACGCCGATAGCCAAATCACTTGAAAAACTAAAAGACGTATTTGCAGCGAAAAAAGGTGAAAACAATATCGCTATTCTGATTAGCGACGGTGGAGAAACTTGCGGTGGCGATCCATACGCTGTAAGTCAGACACTAAAGGCCGCTGGTATCAAAGTAAATGTAATTGGTTTTGATGTCGGCGGATCAGCAGAAGACCAATTAAAAATGATAGCGGAAATTACAAGTGGCACATATTATTCAGCGCGCAATCTCGAAGAATTAAATCAGTCCCTCACCAATCTTAGCAAGGTCACCTGTTCAGAGCAAGCAAATGCCTGGAATGACGGGCTAAATTCTACTCTCGATAAGACGCATGCCTGTTTTGAAAAAATAAATGCCGAAGCAGCTAATATCGGCATAAAATCCGCTACCGAAATGCATCTTGATTTCTGTCTTGACTACATCGCAACCAAATACAACGAACGAGAAAGGAGCATCAACGATCAAATCGAAAGGGCAAGCGAAGAAAGCATCAAGGCTGTCGACAGGCTAGATCCGACATTTGACAGTCTCGATAGCGGGGAATAGTATCTCATACGCAATAATAAAGATTTTTTAAATTCAAGAAAAATAAAATTTAAATGCTAAAAGCCTTTTGTATGTTCTGGAATGAAAAATCCTAGACTAAAAAAATAACCTAAGTAAGGTTATTTTTTTAATGGGGTTTCAGTTGGTTTTGACGTCAATAAAACAATTGCGTTTTAGTGTTTGAGATTAAAACTACTAAGTCAAAAAAATTATTTACAGTTACAATAATCAAATTAACGCTTCGCCCCCGAATATGCGATAGCTCTCACGATATCCCAATCATTTGAGCTCGTTGGATTGTAACCGTAAATTGCCTTGAAACTTTTTGCTGCTACTTTTTCATTTTGCATGCTCCTGCTAACAGGACGAAGTCCATAAGATATAATATTTATAGCATTCATATCCGCAGAGACTTTAGTATCAGCATCTCGCTTGTAAACTTTTTTGAAAGATTCTTTGGCGCGTGATTCCGCTGCTGTGTTTTTGGCATTTGGCCAACGACCACTTGAAATTTTTATAATATCTTGCCACTCGGTTTCACTTTTTGGCAGAACACCGTAGGCAGCTAGAAAAGACCCTGTCACGCCACCCCGTTCTCCGGCGCCGATTCTCTTCGTAGTTGGCGTTCCATTCTTTATGAAATATGCGATATGAATTTTTTGTTCCATGTTTAGATTTTCCTTATTCTTTGACATCAAAGCTTCGTATATTTTTTTCTCCACGCTCGACAAATTAATGAGTACAGTTGACTTGATAATAGTTTTTGCCTCATCCCTGCTTACCTCTTCAACTATTTTTGTATTCAGTCCATACAGATGATAGTAATTATCCCTATGATTACCCTCAGTCGCAATCGGATTCGCAACAGTTATTTTTGTACCACCGGCGTCAATAGTTGTTTTGCCAGCAACTGGCTGTGCGGCTAAAATAGTTATTTCCGAATAGTTTGGCCTATTGTCATAAGAATAAATTGCATAAAAATATTTTTTGTTATTATCTAGGTTTGTATCAGTCCATCCCTGTGCACTACCCTCATAGACAACTGTTCCGATTGACTTTGCCGATGCACCGCTCAATGTTGCACCAATCTCTTGGTTGCTTCTGATTATAAAAACGCGGGTAAAATCAGCATCACTCGGATTTACCCAGTGAAGTGCTATTTGCCGATCAGCCGGAGTAGCCGTAAATGAGGATGGCTTGCCTGGAGCTGTTGTGTCTGCTGAAACAGAGCCGCCACTGCCGCCACCACTTGGTGCAGTAGTTGTTAAATTTAGTACATTTGAAAGCGCTGACCAATTGTTTGCTTCGTCTACGATTTTTATGGCAAAATAATACGACATGCTGTTGTTGAGGCCCACCACCTCAAAAGAAGCTGCTGATCCGGCAATTCCTGGAATCGGTTCACCTGACAATTGTTGAGCGCTCGACCAATTTGCCTCATTAATCACGCCCGTACTATATCGAAGGTCAAATGCGGAGGCATTGCCAACATTAGCATCATCACCAGTTGTTGTCCAAGACAAATATACTGAAGTGTTAGAAACACTGGTGGCGCCTAAATTTGTTATTGCGTTTGGCGGAGTTGTGTCTGGCAGCACTGAAGTATCGGTAGTAAAAGTTTGGTCGGTAGAGTTAGCTGTGTTCGCTGAGGCATCGAGAGAGCGAACCCTATAATGGTAAGTTGTTCCAGCGGACAAAGCACTTAAAACCATGGAGTGCGAAGTCACCAGATTAGAATTGAGCGCTGAATTGCTACCATATGAAGCAGTTTGTCCATAATCAACTTGAGTTGTGGCCGCCTCATTTGTAGTCCAGGTAATGGTGGCGCTTGTTGAAGAAATACCACTTTCTTGAATAGAGCTTATGGTCGGAGCAATAGTATCGGCTGGTGTGGAAATTGAAAAACTGATAGTATAATCGCTTGTGTTTACATTGGTGGCCACATCTTGACAGCGAATATAATAATTACGGCTAATACCTTCGGTCAATCCGGTGATGGATTGACTATGACTCAGTGCGCCTGTAGTTGAAAAAGTATTTGGAATCGATGCGTAAGCAGTGTTAGCCGAGTTCGAATATTTGCAAGTAGCGTTTTCGTTGGTAACCAACGACAATGTTACTTGAGTAGTCCCAGCTGCTAATACGCCAGATGGTAATCCACTGCTCCGCGTTGGTGCTGTTGTGTCTGGTGTAGCAACAGAAAAGCTAATAGTATAATTGGAGGTGTTCACATTGCTTGCCTCATCGCTACAACGAACATAGTAGTTTTTGGTTGTCCCGTTAGTTAAGCCAGTAATGGTTCTGCTGTGACTCAATGCTCCTGTTGTGGTAAATGTTGATGACATTGATGCATAAGTTTGGTTCGGTGTAGTCGAATATTTGCAGGTAGCATTTTCATTGGTGCTGAGGCTGATATTGGTTTGGGTGGTACCGGCCGCCAAGGTTCCGGTCGGTGCGCCAGCCGATAGAACCGGTGCCGTGGTATCCGCTGCTGCCGAAACAGAAAAACTAATTGTATAGTCACTGGTGTTGGCATTGCTTGCCGCATCACGACAACGAACATAGTAGGTACGACTTATTCCGTTTGTTAATCCCGTG
>JBBRXK010000078.1:0-5304 GCA_038248465.1 Patescibacteria group bacterium
AGCGCGCGTCGTACAAGATTGCCAAATCCAAAGCGTTCTTTACCACCAGCGAATTGGCAAGTAAAATATCTATTTTGTTATCAGAAAAATTCTTGACAGACATTGGGCAAGCCAAATTATATATTTCCTGTACTCCTTGAAATTTTATTTTAAATTTTTGCAGTTCAGGCAAATTATCCAATTGCAGTGGTTCTGTTAGATCATGGCGAATAAATTCAAAATTCTCATCAGATAGGAGGTGGTCAATGTTCTTTTCTGAGCCACTGGAAAAATTATCAACGCAAATAACCTTATTGGTCTTAATTAGCTCATCGCAAAGATTTGAACCGATAAAGCCAGCTCCACCAAGCACTAAGGATATTTTTTTATCAAAAATTACTCTTCTTGACATATTTATATTATTACAATTTATTAATTTGTTATTGATAAGTTTACGCCACCCATAAAACTCTGTTCAAATGCCAAATATGAATACAGCAGCGTGCCCCGTACATCAAATATACGAACATGAGATGTCCCGCCCATGCCCGCGCCTGTTAAAACCTCATCTAGTCCGTCATTATTTATATCCCCGGTGGCAATATTGGTTCTGCCTCGATATTTTGGCCCGTAGGCAATAAATTCTGATTTCAATTTACCAAAATTATCAAAAATCCTTACATGTGATGAACCAATGCTAGCGGGGCTTGTCACTATTTCTTTGTATTTTCTGAGACCACCGTCAAAATCAGCAGTCGCAACATTTACGCCACCACGAAAATTTATATCATAGGCAAAAAACTGACCAAGTATGTCACCATTTTTTGAAAAATATCTAACCTGAGGGCCTCCGCCCGGGCCAGCGCCACAAATAATATCCCCAATACTATCGCCATTCACATCGCCGACAGCCACATTGACACCACCGCCAAAGCTCGGGTCAAATGCAAAAAACTGCCCAAGTAATTCCCCCCTACTATTAAATATTTTTACATGTGGACCACCGCCACTACCCGCACCAGTAACAATCTCATCGAGGCCGTCGTTATTCACATCGCCAACGGCAATATTTACACCGCCTCGAAAATTTTTATTATACGCGAAAAATTGACTTATTAATTTACCATCATTTGCATAAACTTGCACTTGTGGCCCTCCGCCTGTACCTGCACCAATCACCGTATATTTTTTTTTGCTTTTATCCAAATATCCTGATGCCACATTTATTCCACCCTTAAAATTGTTTAATACATTTAGTTCTTTAATTTTGCCACCATTTAAATCTGTAATATCTATTTTACCAACTCCGCTACTAAAAGGTGAATTTATTATTTTTGTCGACTTAGTATTGAGTTCACCGATGGCCATATCTACAGCACGTCCAACATTCAAGCGACCAGAGCCTAGTTTCCCTTGATAAAGCGGATTGAGCTTCTCCAAATAATCGCTTGAACCGAGCAAAATGTCCACTACCCCCTTTCGATCAAGACTGGGATTGTTGGCGATTACGAGAGCGGCCGCGGCTGAGACCAGTGGCGTTGCCATCGAAGTACCAGACCAATATCCTTCATAATATTTATTTAAAACGTTTTCTCCTTTCAAAAGTCGGGGTGCATACAAATTGGTAGAAAACATGCTCACGCCCGGAGCAGAAATGTCTACACATTTACCGTATCCCGAAAATACTGTTTTCTGATCGAGGGCATCGGTTGCCGCTACACCAATCACCATATTCTCGCCATAATATCCATCGTAACAAACTGGATAGAGTGGATTTTTATTTAGATCTCGTCCCTGATTGGTCTCATCATTGTTCCCTGCGGCCGCTACCACTAATACTCCTGCTTTGTATGCTCGCCGAATAGCTGATTCCAAATCAGCATTGTAACCCTCTCCCACAAAACTAAGATTAATGATGTCGGCTTTATTGCTGACCGCGTAATCAATGGCTCGTATAACTCCCCGCACATCACCAGCGCCTTTCGCATCCAAAACTAGTAGTGGCATTATTTTGGCATCCCAGGCAAGCCCTGCTACCCCTTCGATATTATTCCCCTTAGCTGCTGCAATTCCTGCAATTATGGTACCGTGGGAAATTTCTTCAGGAATCATATCTGGCGCAAACTTAGGATTGGGATTATTTGTGTCATTCAAAAAATCCCATCCATTTACATCGTCTGTATACTCATTGCGATCATCGTCGATATTATTCCCAGCTATTTCGTTCTCATTTACCCAAATATTGTCTTTTAAATCAGGGTGATCTATTTGTACGCCACTATCTATTATGGCAATAGTTACATCCTTTTTTTTAATTTCTCGGCCCCAGGCACTTTCGCTATTTATTCTTGGCAAATACCATTGATTTTTGTAATACAAATCATTCGGTGTCAGCGAGTTATAGTTACTGGCATTTGTATCTTTTATTGTCAATACAAATATTAACAAACAAAAGAAAAATATTTTAAGTAGATTATTTATCATAAAAAGCGATTACTGCTGTTATTATAACACGATTTTTCGGTGAAGAAAATTTTTATTTTTTTACCACTCAGTAATAACTTTGTGCGTTTCGCGCGCACATTTCTCCCAACTAAACATTTTGACACGCTCAAAACCTTTTTCCACCAAATCGCTCGCATATTTTTTGTCACTGATAATCTTGTACATGGTTTCAGCAATTGAAAGAGAATAGTCGGGATAAAAATATGCAGCCGCTTCTCCCGCTACCTCAGGTATCGAGGAAACACGGGAGGCCGCGATGGGCGTACCGCAAGCCATGGCTTGAAGTAGTGGGATGCCAAATCCTTCGTACTTAGATGGAAAAACAAAAGCATCGGCGCCACTGTAAAAATATGGAATAAGATCTTCGCGTATCCAACCAGGCATAATAACATCATCAACAATATCAAATTCTCTAGTCATATATTTTATCTCATCAAAACCATAACTAGCGTCACCCACTAATACTAATTTTTGTTTTATCTCTGGATATTTATCACGTAAAATGGCGTATGCTTCTACCAAATTTACAATATTCTTTTTCTTTTCTAGTCTCCCAATATAAAAAAAGTAAGGATCATTTATATCAAATTCCTTGAGTTTGTTCCTAATAAGTTCCTTGTCTGTAATGCGTTTAAAAATTTCTACTGGATAACCGTTGTAGACTACATTTATTTTTCGCTTATCAAATTTACACCAATCGCTTAATTCCATTTTTGTAAAATGGGAAATAGAAATAATTTTTGCTGCATTTTTTAAAGCGTATCTTGTTGACCAAAGCAGATAATCAAAGGAATTGGCACCGTAACGGCCAAAAGTGAATATTTTTACTAAAAAATTAATAATCGTTCTAACGTTTAGTGTGTCTGAACCAATATCATCTCTACCAAACAAAGTACTATCTTTGATAAAGCCGATATCATGAATAGTAACAATTGATTTTTTTTGGTGAATGATTGGTAATACATGAGAAGGGATAAACAACACATCGGGTCGAGCAAGTAACATCTCCTTTGATAGACCCCCCAAAGTCCAAAAATACTTAAAGGGCCATTTTAAAATTTTTGCCTTAAAATTGTTGTGCGGACTTTTAAGTTTTTGAAAACCCTCAACATCAAATTCTACTTGATAGTTATTTTTCTGATCTTCTGTATGGTTTTTACCCAAATCATAGAGCCCACCATCGAGAGCTTTGTCGGTGTACAAAATATATTGGTTTTCTGAATCAATTTGGGCGAATTCTCTAATCAAATAATACGCGTACCATTCTGTACCGGTCTTGTGTGTTCTATTGGCTCTGCTTGCGTCGATTCCTATTATCATTGATATAAATTATTTTTGAAAATTATTTGGTTGCCAGTATCGATCTTTTATACGAATCGAGATTGTCGAGCGCGATACCAGTCCCCTTCGCCACACAAAGCAACGCATCATCAGCAACATAAGCGGGTACACCAGTGGTTCGAGATAAGAGCTGATCAATATTCCGGAGTAGCGAGCTACCGCCAGACAACACCATGCCTTTGTCCATAATGTCTGCGGATAATTCGGGTGGCGTCTCATGCAAAACTCTTTTTACGGAATTAATTATTGCTTCTAATTCATTTTGTAGCGCTTCGGTTATATCATTGCTGTTGATTGTGATGCTCCTAGGCAATCCTGTCAGTATATCTCGCCCCCTGATCTCCATAGTCAATTTATCCTCAAGATACAAGGCCGAACCAATATTTATTTTTATTTCTTCAGCTGTTCTCTCGCCAATTGCCAAATTGTATTTGCGACGAACGTATTCGAGTATGGCTGTATCAAATTTATTTCCACCAACCCGGACTGAAGTTGAGGCTACGATGCCGCCAAGAGAGATAACTGCCATTTCCGCCGTACCACCGCCAATATCAATAATCATGTGTCCGGATGCTGATCCGATTGGGATATCAGCCCCTATCGCTGCGGCTACTGGCTCTTTGATAATATAGGCAGCCTTGGCGCCTGCGGCAATGGTCGCATCGATTACCGCCCTTCTTTCGGTAGAAGAAATACCAGCGGGTACCGCAACCATTACTTCGGGGCGAAATAGTCGAACTCCGCCAATTGCTTTGTTGATAAAATATCGAAGCATGGCTTCGGTTGTTCTGTAATCGGCGATTACTCCGTCTTTCAAGGGTTTGATTGCGATAATAGAGTCGGGCGTACGACCAAGCATATCCTTTGCTTCGTTACCAACAGCCAAAATTTTTCTATCGCTCATAGAAACAGCGACCACGCTCGGTTCATTTATCACTATGCCACGCTTCGGTAAATACACCAATGTATAAGTGGTTCCCAAATCAATTCCAATTCTTTTTATAAACATATTCTATAATTTCATATTTCAAATCGCAAGCCTGTTCAACGATTTATTTTTATATTAAACGTTTTATCCGATTTTAAATCTGTATCCCATTTGATAGATTTTTTATCTATTTTATTCGCATAAAAGCCGGTTGGTTGATAGGCTTCAACATTGTTTGAAAAACTGGCAACTACGCTCATTTGTTCAACTTTTCTCCCAGCTTGTTTCTGAATCAGCAGACTGTAACTATTATTTTTTATCTTTTCCTCCACTGTTTTCGCTAAACGATATTTGATTCTGATATTTTTCATATTGCCGGGCTCTATACTCGCAAAAAAACCAAATACCGTTTTGCCATACTCATCGTAAACTTCTGTTTTTTCGCTCCCTGCTCCCTCTATGCTGATAAGCTGACTTCCCCGAGGAACATAAACACGCGTATATGTTTGATAGCGTGTGGTTTTCCAATCAAAATTTCCGTTATGAGCATA